>JAHELE010000122.1 GCA_024644345.1 Actinomycetes bacterium
TGCGGTGATGTCGCCGATGGGGCGGACGGTGGACGCACGGGCAATATCAAGGTCACTGGGGATGCTCACGTCGATACCTTGACGTAGAGATGCCCGCCAATCCAGGCCATTGGTCCCGGCGGCTCCGAATGTTCCGCCATGCGGAACGTCAGTCCCACGGACCGAGTCGTGGTCCCGGTCCGGCAGGTCTAGGCGTCGCCCAGGTGCTCAGCCAGCCGGTCGGTGAGACCCGACAAGGTCGCGTCGAGCTCGTCGTCGGCAGCGTAGGCGGCGATCAACGCAGGCAGTCGTGCGCCAAGCAGAGTCGCCATGTCGGACACAAGGTCCAGATCATCCCGGGTGAACGACGGCTCACCGGGCGAACGAAGCAGGAAGATCTCACCGTGCACCGATCCGAGAGCAATGATCGGCACACCCATGATTGACCCCACCGGCGTGTCAGGCCAGCTCAGGGAGTACTCCTGGAGCATTTCCTGTGCCGGTTCTCCGCTCACGTAGCCCTTCCCAGAAAGAACACTGTCGGTGCTCAAGGGGTAGTCGGAGAAGGAATACCGAGCGTCCGGAAATCGCGGGTAGTCCGTTGGCACTGCCGAGAACTCCACGACGTCCCAGTACTCCTGACCGTCGAAGAGACTGATCGTGACCTCGGTCGACCCGGCGAGCCAGCAGATCGCCTCGGCAGCTGCCTCAGTCACGGGCAACAGACCTACCGCGGCGGCAACCGCCTCTCGGACCAAGCTGCGAGCGTGGTCGACGAGAACCTCGCGCTGATCTGAGTCGAGGTCGCCGGCGCGTAGCTCGGCGCCGGCGCGCGTCAGCTCCGCAACCCGAACCCCCACGATTCCTCCACAGCACCGAACCCGAATGTCAGGCTGATCATCGACGGCGTCGCACCCCGACTTGATCGACCGCCGATAATCGACATTATGTCAACACACAGAGACGGACTCCGGGGAAGCCACCTCCCCGCACCCACGGCCTTCGCCAGGTGTGCGCCACGGGTTCAGCAAACCCCCGCGCCTGGATGCCCGGGCTCGGCTGAGGTGCATGGGAGCACCCGCGCTACCGCGGCAGCGGCACTCAGCGGTGGATGGCGTCAGCCGTCCGGTTGGCACAGCGGCCGATGTCGAGGGTGAGGTGGGTTGAACGTTACCGTGGGGTAACCGTTGCTTGGGGGCAACGGTTGCTGTAGCGTGACGGTCATGGGAGCTGAACAGGTCTTCGATGCGCTCGGTGACCCGACCCGTCGACAGATCCTGCGCGTCCTCTCTGACGGTGCGCGACCGGTTGGCGAGTTGGCCGACCAGCTGCCCGTCCGCCGGCCTGCCGTCAGCAAGCAGCTCGCCGTGCTGGTGGAAGCCGGCCTGGTGACCTTTGAGACCGAAGGCACCCGTCACCTGTACTCGCTGGCACCGGACGGGTATGCGACCGCTCAGGAGTGGTTCATCACGACCTGGGACACCGTGCTTGTGGCATTTGGCGCCCACCTAGACAAGGAGAGTTCATGACCTCGTTCCCACCGATCCGACGTGACATCGTCGTGTCTGCAAGTGCGGCCCGAGCCTTTGCGGCCTGGACGGACGACCTGTCGTCCTGGTGGCCGTTCGCGACCCACAGCGTCTATGGCGCTGGTTCCACTGCCGTGTTCAAGGACAACGCAGTTCTCGAGACCGGGCCGGATGGCGAGACCTGTTCGTGGGGGGATGTCCTGGTGTGGGAGGCAGGCAGGCGCGTGACGATGACCTGGCATCCAGGGTTCGACGAGGACGAGGCGACCACCGTCGATGTCAGCTTCGAAGAACTCTCCCCCGGCCGCACCCGAGTGACGGTGACTCACTCCGGATGGGAGACACGGGCCGACTCAGGCGACGTGTACGCCGGCTACGAAACCGGATGGACCCCCGTGATGCAGCGGTTCGCGGACGCAGTCGGGCCCTCGGCTGCCTAGTCTTGGAGCATGGGTCTGGCCGTTCTCGACATCGACGGAGTGCTCGCCGACGTCCGCCATCGTCTGCGTTACGTCCAGCAGCGGCCCAAGGACTGGGACGCGTTCTTCTCAGCAGCACCCGACGACACTCCCCTCGCTCCGGGGCTCGAGCGTGCGCTCACTCTCAACGAACACGGTGAGATCGTCTACCTCACCGGCCGCCCGGAGCGCTGCCGAGCCGACACTGAGCACTGGTTGCTGCAGCATGGATTTCCGTGGGCAGAGCTGTTGATGCGACCCGACAACGATCGGCGTCCAGCACGGCAGTACAAGCTCGACCAGGTGAGGCTCCTGGCACAGGACTCCCCCATCGATGTCGTGATTGATGACGATGCCCTGGTCGTCGACACGCTCACCGCCGCCGGCTTCACGGTGGAGCACGCCCAGTGGATGCCCGAGTCAGCGCCGCAGCAGGCCTCGCTCTTTGACGCGCAGGAACGCGAGGGGCGCACGTGAGGCCTGGAGGCCCTAGGTCATCACCCGGACAACACGTTCGAAGGCTGACGGCAGAGATCCTGCGAGAGGCATCAACGCCGACCGGGGTGCCGGCCGGCTCGTAGCCCGCAACAACGCGTCGGTCGACCAACGGAAGCGTCTGGTGACGCGCTGCCATGCCTTTGGGTACCGATCCAAATCTCCGTCGGTCACTGCTGCGACCGCCGCCTGTGCCGAAAGGAAGCCAACCGCCAGTCCCTCACCCGTCAAGGCATCGACATAGCCGGCCGCATCTCCCACCAGCAGCACCCGGTGATGTCGGACGTGTCTCGCCCGACGGCGTAGCGGCCCAGCGCCGAGGACCGGGCCGACAGCGGCTGCCGCTCCCAAGCGGGCGAGCAGTGCGGGGAACCGGTTGAGACGCGACTCAAAGGGTCCTCCGCGTTCACCGAGAAGAGCAACGCCGACCAGGTCCGCTGCCACCGGGGTCACGTATGCCTCACTGTCCTCAGACCAGTAGACCTCGACGTCGTCGCTCCACGGCACCGCATTGAAGTGCTGTCGAAGCCCAAAGCGCACCGGCCCTCTCACAACAGCTTCCAGCTCGGTCTGACGGCGTAGCTCCGACGCCAGGCCGTCGCACGCGAGGACGACCTCGGCATCTATCGCTGCACCGTCGGCCAGTCCCAAGTGCACGCCCCGTGCGTTCTGTGCGTGTTCCACGACGCGGTTGGTCACGTGGCGAACGCCCAGCTCCCTCGCCCGTCCTCGCAGCGCAGCGACGAGCGTCGTCCGACGCACCCCGCGTCCGTGGCCATGTGGCAAGGTCGCGTGAGCCTGCCACTCCCCCGTGGCGTCCAGGTATCGGATCCCGCGAAAATCGATTCCTTCTGGATCGATGTCGATCTCGCGCAGTGCCCGCAGTGCTTGCGGCATCAGACCTTCCCCGCACGCCTTGTCAGGTATACCGGATCTCTTCTCGATGACCACGGCGTCGAGACCTGCTAGCGCAGCGGTACAGGCTGCGTAGAGCCCAACCGGACCGCCACCCACGACCGCGACCCTCATCGATCGCGCGCCGATACGTCGTCGTCAAGCAGCACCAGCGCACGGTTCTCGACAGTGACCCGTTGCCGCAGCACCCAGGCATTGGCGACCGAGAAGGTGGCGGCGGTGATCCACGCCGTGTGCACCAGCGGCAGACAGACCCCCTCCACCACAACGGCGACGTAGTTCGGGTGACGAAGCCACCGGTAGGGACCAGTTGTCACGCGCCCGGCACCTGGGATCACGACGATCCGGGTGTTCCACTGGGGTCCGAGCGTCACGATGCACCACCAACGCAGCCCTTGGGCCAGAACCACCCCGGCAAGGGCCGGCCACCCGAGCCACGGAATGAACACCCGCCCTAGCAGCACGACCTCGAGCACCGATCCCACGAGCAGCCCTGCGTGGATCGCCACCATGGCCGGGTAGTGGGCCCCGCCCAGCTCCTGCCCTCCACGGGAAAGTGCCCAGCGAATGTGACGTTGCGAGACGACCAGCTCGACGACCCGTTCCACTCCCACGGCGGCAACAAGCAGGACGAACCAGCCGGTTGACGTCATCGAGTCACCACTCGAGGAGCACCAGCTCGGCACAGAACCCTGGCCCCATCGCCAGGACCAGCGCCGGACCTCCGGATCCAGGTGGAGCGCTCGCAAGTGTTTGCTCCAGCACATGCAGAACCGAGGCAGACGACAGGTTGCCCACCTCGCGCAGCGAGGACCACGTCATCGCCGTCGCTGCTGCGTCGATGCCGAGTGCGCCCTCCAGAGCCGTCAGGACCTTCGGCCCGCCCGGGTGTGTGACCCATCTCGTGATGTCGCCAACCTGCAGACCGTGCCGGTCGAGAAATGAGTCGACGACTGGCCGGAGCTCAGAGGCCACCAGCTCGGGCACGATGGGCGAGAGGACGACGCGCATACCGGTCGCCCCGACATCCCAGCCCATGACCCTCTCGGTGTCCGGGAAGAAGTGCGCAACCGAGTCACGGAATCTGGCGGTGGGGCGTTCGCTGCGCCTGGCCCGGCGGTCCCCCATCATGACCACGGCGGCTGCACCGTCGCCGAAGAGTCCGGACGCCACCACGTTGGCCATCGAGGTGTCGTCGCGCTGCAGCGTCAGCGAACAGAGCTCGACGCTGACCAAAACAGCGACATCATCAGGGTGACCCCTGAGATAGTCAGCCACGCGAGCGATCCCAGCGGCTCCTGCAACGCACCCCAGCCCGACAAGCGGCATGCGCTTGACGTCCGACCGCAGGCCTAGCAGCGGCACCAGCCGAGCATCAATGCTCGGTGCTGCCACGCCCGTGACGGTCGCCGACACCACGAGGTCGACGTCCTCAACGGTGAGGCCGGCACGCTCCAGGGCCATCAGCACAGCCCGGCCAGCCAAAGGTGGCGCCTCGCGAAGAAACGCGTCGTTGCACGCCCCGAAGTCGTCGAGCTTGTCGTAATCGGCAAGCTCAAGCGCCAGGTGTCGCCACTCGACCGTCGTTGCCTCGTGCGTCCGCGCGATTGCCTTGCGCAGACTGGCGCTCGCCTGCTGGTCGCCCGCCTGACCGCCACCCCTCGTCATCAGATCGGTGAACGCCTCGGTGATCTCTCGTTGGGGATAGCGGTGCAGGGGCAACGCCGAGGCGGCTGACAGTAGTGACGGCACCCTTGCATCCTGACACCATCGAGCCGTGGCCGCGGATCGGAGGACGCCCCATGCGGGCGTCGACCTGTACTGGATTCCCCTGGGTGCGGGCGGTTCGGTGCCGATAGTGCGGTGGAGCGGCCGGCTCTACGAGGCGCTGGCCGCGCGTCGGGACGGCCGTGAGGCGTGCGATCTCTTCCACGCGGCGCTGCAGGTGTTCCTCAACGGAGAACGCTTTACGCTGGAGATGGCACCGGCCTGGGGTGCCTCCCACGGCGGACCTGGGGTGGTTGCCACAGGCCCCGTCGGTTTCCACGTGCTTGGCCGCTCGCGGTTCTTTCGCTACGAGGTCCGCCGGTGGCGTGAAGGGGTGATTCCTGATCTTGACTATGCCGTTGACGGACCTCGGCGAGTCAGCAGTGACCCAGCGAGCTCACGAGCGGTGCTCGACAGCACTCTCACGTTCCCGACTGAGATCTGGGGACGTCACGCCTTCGGCACGACGGACATGTGGAACTCGAACTCGCTCATTGCCTGGGCGCTGTTCAGCGCGGGGCTCGACGCACCTCGCCTCGGGCCACCGAACAACGGTCGGGCACCGGGGTGGTCAGCCGGGCTCGTCGCGGCGTCCCGGCGTGAGCCGCCGCCCTGAACCATCAATGCTCTTCCAATCGGGTAGCCCCTGGCTGTCGATGCCGTTGACGCGCAACTTACGGTCTCGGCGTGGGATGTGGCATTGCCGTTGCTGCTCTTCCTGCTTCTGCCGCTTGGTCTCGGCTGCGGCGTCAGGGTCCTGACTGGGATCTCTTCGTGCAGGAGTGGGGCACGAAGAGCTACATCGCGGCCATCGCCGGCCCATTCATCGGCCTCGGGTGCGGCTACCTTCTTGTTTCTGGCCTTCGAGTGAAGGACGTGGCCGTCAGGCACGCGGCCGAGACAACAACGGCAGTCGATCACCATCCTCAACACCATCGGCATCACGGTTGTCCTGCTGTTCGTCCTGGTGTGGAGGCGTTCCGCTACGCCGACATCCCTGTAGCAGGTGAGCTCACCCTCGTCTCTGTAGGGGCACGACAGCTGTCTCGTGCCCCGACCTATCAGAACGAAGGGAGCGATGGTGCCGTTGTGTCGGACGCGCGAGGGTGAGGAGCATCACGAGGCGGTGCCCTCCGTGAAGCAGAAGTGCCGTTCTGGTGTGCATCGGCCAGATCCCGCATCCGGCAGAGTTACATATCTGCGAACTCTGGGTAGAACTGTGCGCCCGGGACGGCACTTAGCGCCTCGACATGCTCCGCGGTCGGGTTCCCGAGGACAAAGAACTCCATCGAGTCGATCATGGACATGAGGCTGCCCATGAACTCGCCGTGACCGTCTGCCTGCATGTGGGAAAAGTGAGCAGACGAGTCGGCGTAGGTCTCGAGCAGGACGAGGCTTCCCTCCGGCTCGGAGTAGCCCCAGTCATAGGAAAGCGTGCCCGGCTCATCCGCGGCGACCTTGCAGCCCTCAACAGCGAGCGCCTTCAATCGCTCGACGTTCTCCGGTTTGACGCCCATCCGCGCAAAGATCGTGATCTTGCCCACCGTGACCTCCATGTCATTGCCATCTCCACTGACCCGAATGGCATCGAATCCTCCAACATAGTTCTCGGCCGTGCGATGCGTACATCCCAAAGCATGAGGGAATCCAGGGGCTCCACGCACCGATGTGCCGTTCGGAGGCGCTTTCAACTACACCTGAAGGGCGGACAAGAACACATCAAATTCCCAGTGTGTTCTCAAGGTGCCCTCCGGGAATCCTTCACG
>JAHELE010000002.1 GCA_024644345.1 Actinomycetes bacterium
GGCCTGCAGACCAACCGCGGATGCGACGCCCACCCCGAACGTTCCCACGAGCACGAGAGCAACGATCTCGGCGATCGACGCGCCGACGACGACCAACGACCCGGCAACGGCAATCCAGAGTCCGGTCACCAGACCCTTCCGCCGACCGGCGCGCACCGAGAGCCAGGCAAGGGGGCCGGCTGCCACGGCGGCACCCACCACTCCGGACGTCTGAGCGAGCCCGGCCAGTCCGTCATTGCCCGTGAGGTCGGCGACGAGCAGGCTTCCCGCAGCGACTCCGGCACCCACCCCGACGCCCGTCAGCACCTGGGCAGCGGCCAGGACCCGCACCGTGTGGCGTTGGAGCGCAGTGCTCATCGAGGCGTCACCATGGCTAGCGTCGTCATCGATAGCGAGCCGGAAGCTCGAGGGCGACGACCACCGCACGCCAGACGCGGGTGGCGTCCTCACCTTCGGCGAGTGCCTGCTCGACGGTACGCCCGTCGAGCTCGCTCAGGACGTGGTCGCGCGCGTAGCTACGCGCATACGCCGATCCGAGATGGGTGTCCATTCGCTCCCAGAAGTCGGTGTACCGCACGGAGCCGACTGTACGACAACCGTTCAGACTGAGGGCGGGGGTGGAGGGGAAGGCTCGTCGGCCGTGGGGCCGGGCTCGTCGCCCGCGGGGACGATGCTGCCCTCGGGCAGGGGTCCCGGCACGGCAGCGGTGACACTCTGACGAGCTCTGAGCATCACGAGCAGCACCACCCCGATGACCACCAAGGCCAGCAGTGCCACGACGGCCACGACCACGGTCCACGGGAAGCCGGCCTTCGCACTGCCCACGGCCGTGATCTCGGTGACCTCGCCAGCCTTCGGTGACCAGGTCACCGTGTTCCCGTCCTCCACGCCGTTGCTGCTCTGCACCGCGCCAGGAAAGGTGATTGAGATCTCGGTCTCGGCCGAGTCCAGCAAAGCGCTTGCCGCGGCGTCACCCTCGGTGCCTTGCGAGAGGTCGAGCGTCCCTTCGACGACGAAGGTCTCGCCCTCGCGGGTGATCGACAGGTCTCCGGTATCGGCTCCGCTGAACTCATCGAGCGCGACACCGCTGAAGATGTACTCGTTGCCGATCCAGTCTGAGTCCTCGTAGTCACGCGTCTCGACCGTGCCCGTGGACGGGGCATCGTCGATCAGCCCACCTCCTTGGCCTGACAGGGCCTCGCGGAGTGCGTCCTCCCCTCCGAACAGGTCGGCCTGCGTCTTGTTCACCGCCAAGATGATCGACCCGTCAACGGTGTCGTCAGGGGAGAGCTCGAGCGACATGTCGAGCTTGAAGCACCCAGAGAGCGAGATCACAGCCAGCGCCAGGAGCGCCGCGAGAGCCACCGTACGACGCATTGTGGTGACCGGACGGGCGAGCGTGGGCGACGACATGGCTCCATTCATCCGCCTGCCGGGACCTATCACAAGCCCCCACGCCGGTGCACGTGCGGCCGCACCGTGAGCTTCTCGTCGCGGGACCGACCGTCATTGGTCACCGTCAGTGGGAGCGACCAAGATGGACCGGTGCCCTCCGCCCTTGCCGCCTTCTCGCGTCAGACACGGACGTGGTTCGAGACGGTCTTCGTCGAGCCGACTCCGGCCCAGGACGCCGCCTGGAACGCCATCAGCGCCGGGCAGCACACCCTGGTCGTCGCTCCCACCGGGTCAGGCAAGACACTGGCGGCATTCCTGTGGGCCATCGACCGGTGCGCATCCGAACCGCGTCTCGACCCGGCGACGACCGTTCTCTACGTGTCGCCGCTGAAGGCGCTCGCTGTCGACATCGAGCGCAACCTGCGAGCGCCGCTGACCGGCATCGGTAACGCGTACGAGGTCGAGGGACTCACCGCACCCGATATCACCGTGGCCATCCGCACAGGTGACACCCCGGCGTCCGAGCGGCAGCGGCAGCTGCGACGCCCCAGCACCCTTGTCATCACCACGCCGGAGTCGCTCTACCTGATGCTGACGTCGAAGGCGAGAGAGACCCTGCGGTCGGTCTCCACGGTGATCGTCGACGAGGTGCACGCCGTGGCGGGAACCAAACGCGGCGCCCACCTGGCGCTCTCTCTCGAGCGTCTCGACGCACTGCTCGATGCACCCGCTCAGCGCATCGGCCTGTCGGCCACCGTCCGCCCCACCGAGACCGTTGCCGCGTTTCTTGGTGGGGCACAGCCGGTGACGGTGGTCCAGCCACCCAGCAGCAAAGAGCTCGACCTGTCCGTCGTCGTTCCGGTCGAAGACCTCTCATCGCTGGGCGAAGATGTCAGCTTTGAGGGAGATGGTGAAGAGCTGGCCGCACCGCCCTCGCTCTGGCCACACGTCGAGTCACGGATCGTCGACCTCGTGACCGAGCACCGGTCCACCATCGTGTTCGCCAACTCGCGCCGGCTGACCGAGCGGCTTGCTGCCCGTCTCAACGAGGAGTCGGCGCGGAGGTCGATCGATGGCGCCCTGCCCGAGCCGTTGTCGGCACCCGCTGCCGTCATGGCGCAGGCCGGGGCCACGCTGCCCCTCCCGGCAACCGATGCCGACGGCGGCCCTCGCCGAGAGATCGCACGCGCGCACCACGGTTCGGTGTCGCGTGAGCAGCGGAGCGAGATCGAGGAGCAGCTCAAGCAGGGAACGCTTCCCGCGGTCGTCGCGACCAGCAGCCTCGAGCTCGGCATCGACATGGGAGCGGTCGACCTCGTCGTCCAGGTCGAGTCACCGCCGTCGGTCGCCAGCGGGCTGCAGCGCATCGGACGTGCCGGCCACCAGGTCGGCGGCGTCTCGCGCGGGGTGCTGTTCCCCAAGCACCGGGGCGACCTGCTGCCGAGCGCCGTAGCCGTCGAACGGATGCGCAGCGGAGAGATCGAGGCGCTCCACGTGCCGCGAAACCCACTCGATGTCTTGGCGCAGCAAGTAGTGGCGATGGTCGCCATGGACGACTGGACCGTGACCGACCTTGCATCGCTCGTCCGTCGCACCGACCCGTTCCGGGCGCTGCCCGACTCGGCACTGCATGGGGTTCTCGACATGCTGGCCGGGCGTTACCCGTCCGATGCGTTCGCCGAGCTGAAGCCGCGCCTGGTCTGGAACCGTGACGACGACGTCCTCACGTCACGTCCCGGCGCACACCGGATCGCGGTGGTGAACGGTGGGACGATCCCCGACCGAGGTCTGTACGGCGTCTTCCTCGCCGGCGGCGGCGGACCGGGGCGTCGGGTCGGCGAGCTCGACGAGGAGATGGTCTACGAGTCGCGCATCGGAGACGTCTTCGCACTGGGGTCCACCTCGTGGCAGATCGTTGACATCACCCACGACCAGGTGCTCGTCACCCCCGCACCCGGACGGTCCGGCAAGCTGCCGTTCTGGCACGGCGACACCGTGGGCCGACCCCGAGAGTTCGGCCAGGCCATCGGGGCGACGATCCGCCAGGTGCGTGGCGCGACGCACGCTGGCGCCGAAGCCCACCTGATGGGTCTGGGGCTGGACGAGAACGCCGCAGACAACGCCATCGCCTACCTGTCCGAGCAGCACGAGTCGTGCGGCGTCGTGCCCGACGACCGAACAGTGGTGGTCGAACGCTTCCGCGACGAGATCGGCGACTGGCGGGTGGTCATCCACTCGATGGCCGGAGGACGCGTCAACACCCCTTGGGCGTTGGCGATCGCCGCTCGGCTCAGAGATGCGCTCGCGATCGACGTCCAGGTGATGCCCTCAGACGACGGGATCGTTCTTCGACTTCCCGATCTGGGTGACGACGACGTCGCCGCGCCGAACCTCAGTGAGCACCTGCTGCTCGATCCTGATGATGTCGAGCGCCAGGTCACCGACGCCGTGTGGGGGTCGGCCCTCTTCGCAGCGCGATTCCGCGAGTGCTCTGCACGCGCACTCCTGCTCCCCCGCCGCCGCCCCGACCGCCGCACGCCCCTGTGGCAGCAGCGACAACGATCCGCGCAGCTGCTCGGCGTGGCCTCCGGCCACCCCACCTTTCCTCTGGTCCTCGAGACCATGCGCGAGTGCCTGCAGGACGTGTTCGATGTCTCGGGCCTTCGCGACCTGCTCACAGAGCTGTCCAACGGAAGCATGCAGATCATCGAGGTCGAGACACACCACGCTTCTCCTTTCGCCCGTTCGCTGCTCTTCTCCTACGTCGGAGCCTTTCTCTACGAGGGCGACGCACCACTGGCCGAGCGGCGGGCGGCGGCCCTGTCGGTCGACACGAACGTGCTGGCCGAGCTGCTCGGTCAGGCTGAGCTGCGCGAGCTGCTCGACCCCAGCGCCATCGAGCTCGTCGAGCGCCGCGTCGCGTGGCTCACCGAAGAGCGACGACTTCGGGACGCCGAGGCCGTCGCCGATGCACTCCGGGTACTGGGCCCGCTCTCGGACGACGACCTCCGAGTGCGGGGGGCACTCCCTGGCTGGGCCGCTGACCTGGCGGAGTCACGACGCGTGGTCTCGCTCCGGATGACGTCCGGAGAGCGCTGGGTGGCAGTCGAAGACCTCGCCCGTCTTCGTGACGCACTCGGGATCCCGCTGCCGCCCGGGGTTTCGGGTGCTTTTGCGGCGGCGGTCGCCGACCCGGTCGGCGACCTGGTGTCACGCTACGCCCGGACGCACGGGCCCTTCACGACGGCCGGGGCAGCTCACGAGCTCGGCCTGGGACCGGCCGTCGTGGAGGGCACCCTGGCCCGGCTGGCTGCCACCGGCCGCGTGGTGGCCGGGGCTTTTCGCCCCGGTGGCTCCGGCCCCGAGTGGTGCGACGCAGAGGTGCTCCGGCAGATCAAGCGAGCCAGCGTGGCCATCGCCCAACGTGCCGTGGAGCCGGTGCCCCGTGAGCGTCTGGCCACCTTCCTCCCGCAGTGGCAGGGCGTTGGTCACGGCGGCCCCCAGGGCGTTGCTGCCGGTGTCGACCAGCTCTATCGGGTGCTGGAACAGCTCAGCGGCACAACGGCACCGGCTTCGGAGTGGGAACGGAGCATCCTGCCCTTGCGGGTCGACGGGTATCAGCCGGCCTGGCTCGACGAGCTCACCGGCTCGGGCGACGTCACGTGGTTCGGCGCTGGGGCGCTTATGCAAGGTGATGGCTGGATCGGACTGGTACCGGCCGACCAGGTGGCCACCGTCACCCCGATACCGGCCGACCCCCAGACCCCCACCGAGGTCGAGCTGGCCCTCCTCGACCTCATGACAGACGGGGTGGCCCTGCTGACCCGGGGGGTCGAGGCCGCCCTCCCCGCGTTCACCACCGACACCGTCACGACCGCACTGTGGAACCTGGTCTGGAACGGACAGCTCACCAACGACTCACTCGCGGCGATCCGCGCACACCTCGGCAAGGGCAGCACCCGGACACGTCCACGTCCCAGGGTCCGGCGGCCGTCACAACGGCCCGGCCGCTCGGCGGTCACCGACTACGCACCTGGTCGCTGGTTCCGCGTCCCGGTCAGTAGCGAAACCCCCACCGCGCGTGCCCACGCAACCGCAGGCAACCTCCTGTCCCGGCACGGCGTGCTCACGCGCGGAGCGGCTGCAGCCGAAGGCGTCACAGGCGGCTTCGCTGCCGTCTACCAGGTCATGGCCGCCATGGAAGACGCCGGAAGGGTGCAGCGCGGCTACTTCGTGGAAGGGCTGGGGGCCGCACAGTTCGCCGGCAGCACGGCAGTCAACCGGCTCCGACAGCCCCAGGAGTCCGAGGACTCTCGTACTCAGGCGCTCGCTCTGGCGGCCACAGACCCGGCCAACCCCTACGGGGCCGCCCTGGCCTGGCCGAAGGCGCCCGACACACACCTGCCGGGCCGCAAGGCCGGGGCTACCGTCGTGCTCGACGACGGCGGGCTGGCGCTCTTCGTCGAACGTGGCGGCCGATCCCTGCTCTCCTGGTGCGGCCCGGACACCGGGCGCGCGAGCACGGCTCTTCAGCGGCTGGTCACCGAGGTGCGTGCCGGACGCCGCCCTCCCCTGCATCTGCAGCGGGTGGACGGCGTCGACGTCCACTCCTCTCCCTGGCAACCCACCTTGCAGGAGGCCGGGTTCCTGCTCACCCCTCGCGGTCTCCGGTTACGCGCTGACCGCCCGCGATCTGCTCAGGGCGCCGGGTAGAGCTGGCTGCCCGCCAGCACGCTGCGCCGCGCCTGGTCCGGTCCGTAGGTCAGGTCCAGGGCCGCCGACCCGTTGCCATCGGTGTACGTGATCTCCATCGGATAGCGCTGCCCGGCCGTCAGCGAGATGCTGCCGGAAACAGCCCCGTTGGTCGTCGACGCATTGATGACCGTCGTGCCACCCACCTTCACGGTGAGCGTCTCGTCGCGACGCACGGTGGCCCAGAACTGGATCGGACCGGAGAACTGCGCCTGGAGGTCTCCCGTCCACCGTGCCCCCCAGTTGTCCTTCGGGGCCCCGGCCACCGGAGCAGTCGGCCAGCTGAAGTAGGGGACCCGGTCGACCCGGCTCGCGATTACTTTGGTCAGCGCCGTGTCGGAGTAGTACGTGGCCCGCAGTCCGGTACCAGTGCCTGTGCTTCCGGCCGATGGACGGAAGTACCCCGTGTACGAGGTGCTGGTGGCTGGAGCATCGAACGTCCTCGTTGGCGCTGTCGAGCCGCCGAGCCACGAGTCGAAAGCCCACCCCACGCCGCCCTGCGTCGCAGCGGCCGCGCCGACGCTGCGTGTGGTTCCCACGACCGAACCGATCGTGGCGGGTGTGGCCGTCGAGATGCCGTCGACGAGCAGCGGCAGGCCAACCGGCAACGTGTCGACGGCGAACGAGGTCAGGCGTGGCTGCACATCCCTCGTCAACGTGGTGGTGGCCCCGCCACTGTCTTTCACTGTGAGCCGAACCCGGTAGAAAATGTCGGTGTCGGTCTCGGCCGTCCGGCTCAGCGGAACATCGAGTGACCGCGTTCCAGAGACGGGCCCGGCAACCTCGTGCAGGTGGGTGTTGTGGTGCAGCTCGACCGACCAGGTGAACGCCGACGCAGGCAGGGTCCCGTCCTCGATGTCGGTCGCCGTCCCGGCAATGTGCAGGACCTCACCTGCCGAGAAGAGCGAACCCGCCGCAGGCGAGGAGATCGTCGGCGTCGGTGACTGGTTCGACGACACCGTGAGCGTTGCCACGCGGGACCAGACCGTTCCATCACCGTTCCTCACCCGCACCGTGAACAGGGCACCCGAGTCACCGGTGCTCACGCCGGGCACCGACAGGGTGCTGGATGTCGCACCCTGGATCGCCACGTCGTCGCGGTACCACTGGTAGGTCAAAGGCGCACTTCCCGACGCATACACCGTGAAGCCCGCGGTCGCTCCGGAGGCAACCGAGGCGTCCTGTGGTTGACCCGTGATCACCGGGGCGCCACCGGTGGTCAGGGGGTCGATCCGGAAGATGCCGCCGGGGACCCCATCGGCCAGCTGACGCTCGGCAACCCAGATGGCGCCGTTACGGGTGACCGCCATATCGACCGGGGCATGAAAGCCCGAGGCCACGATGTCACCGACGACCCCTGACTTCACATCCAGCGAGCGCACCCATCCCTGACAGAAGTCGGCGAACAGGTAGTCGCCCTGCAGGTCGGGGAACAGGCTGTTGCGGGGCCGGTAGATGTCACCCCCCATGACCGCACACCCTGACAGCGTCCCGACCGGGGCGTCATGCGGATAGGCGAGCAGCGGACTGCGGTACGCGGGATCGGACGTGTAGCCCTCGACAGCGGCCCAGCCGAAGTTCAGCCCGGGCCGACGAGGCGGCAAGACATTGACCTCTTCGAACTTGGTGCTGCCGACGTCCCCGATGACGATCGTGCCGTTGCGACGGTCGAGGGTCAGCTTGAAGGGATTGCGCAGGCCGATGGACCAGATCGCCTGCAGCCGACCGCTGAGCTGGCCAACGTAGGGGTTGGTCGACGGGATCGAACCGTTGGCGTTGTACCGGAGGATCTTGCCGTGCAGCGTCGACAGACTCTGTCCGTTTGCCGCCTGGTAGAGGTCGCCGGTACTGACGTAGAGCTTGCCATCTGAGCCGAACTCCATGTCTCCGCCGAAGTGACTGGTGGAAAAGGCACCGGTCGCATCGGTGAGCGGATCGAGGTGGACCAGAATCTCCTCACTTCCGGGGTCGATCGTGTTGCCGTTGATCACCCATCGGGTGACGACGTTGTGCCGGGAGGGGTACCCGGGCATCGGCTCGTGCGTGTACAGCAGGTACACGTGCTGCACCGTGGCCGAGGTGAAGTCAGGTGGAAACGCGATGCTCAGCAGGCCCGCAGAGTTGTTGTGCTCGACGATCTGGGCCGGGTCGATCGTCAGCGCCGGTGCTTTGAGCAGCCGGTTCCTTTTGATGATGCGCACCCGTCCCGCCTGCTGAAGCAGGAACAGCCGGCCGTCCGGGGCGGTGCGCAGGCTGTGCGGCTCGCGGACGCCGTCAGCAACCAGGGTGACGGCCGCGCCCGTGGATCCGGTGGGGGTTGCAGCAGCCTCGGGGGGAGCGAGCACGAGCGGCAGAAGCGTCACAGCCAACGCCGCAACCACCGCGGCCGACAAGACCGTGCGTCGACGTGCCATCCACTCGTTGATCGGCACCGGGCCCCCCATCAGCCGGAACGCCCTGCCCGGCCCAGAAAGCCTAGGGCGACCCGGGCTGGTCCGTGGCCGGTTCGGGATATGCGGACGGGACGACGGCGAACGACAGCAACCACCGCAGGGCGTCGTCGACATCGCCGCCAGGTGGGCACCAGGTCGCCACCGCAGCCCTTGCCTGGTCGCTTGCCGCCACGACGTCAACCACCTCGACCAGGGCGGCGGGGTCGTGGCGCCGCAGTCCGGCGAGCTGAGGGGACGCGCTGATCCACTCCGCTGCGGCCCCCAGCCGCCCATCGGGCGGACACAGGAGACAGTGCGCGACGAGGCGCTCACCCTCGTTGACGACCAGCGCATTCAACAGCTCGGTACGGTCGCGGAAGTGGTTGTAGACCGTGGCCTTGGCGACGGCGGCGCGTCGGGCGACCGAGGACATCGTGACGGCGCCTGATCCACCAGAGGCTACGAGCTCGGCTGCGGCAGCAAGAATTCCGGAGCGGGCTCGCTCCATGGCGTTTCCTGCTCTGACGTGGGGGGCGGTCACCCTCAGACGGCGGCGGGAACCCCGGCGGCCGCGCGTGGGCCGCCGTCGCCATCTTCGTCTCGCCTCACGGGCACGACCGGCGCCGACGCCAATTCGGCGAGCGCGATGTCGTCGCCCACGTTGCGAAGGACGGCCGAGAGGGGGACCTCAAGAGCGCCGCAGATGGAGGCGAGCAACTCGCTACTGGCCTCTTTCTGTCCCCGCTCGATCTCCGACAGATAGCCGAGTGAGACCCGGGCAGCCGCCGAGACCTGGCGAAGCGTGCGACCTTGCTGCTGCCGCTGGCGGCGCAGCTCGTCGCCGAGATGCTGACGCAACACGATCATCGGCGATCCCTTCGTCACACGTCGTCTGCAGCAGCGGCTGCTGCCACTGGTGGTCTCAGTGTAACCGCGTCAGCCGCCCGAGGCTTCCCCGGCGAGCCCGAGACCCCCCAGCCGGTCGAGCACCGCCTCCAGCGCCCGCTCGACCGTCCGGCCCCGAATCGCGTTCCGCGTCCCTGCCTGCCCCAGATCACAGGCGACGGCACTGACCCCGGCTGAGTCAGCCACGGCTACGTACACCTCGCCCACGGGGCGCCCCGCCTGAGGCTCCGGGCCAGCCACACCCGTCGTCGCCAGACCCAGATCCGCCTGCCAGCGGGCCCGCACACCCACCGCCATCGCCCGGGCCACCTCAGGGTCCACCGGGCCTCGGGAGGCCACAAGCTCGGCATCGACGCCGAGCTCGGACGTCTTGGTATCGGTGGCGTAGACCACCGGTCCGCCACGCAGGACACGGCTGGCTCCGGGAATCTCGGTGAGCGTGGCCATGACCAGACCGCCGGTCAGCGACTCGGCCACTGCAAGAGTCAGACCCCGCTCCTGCAGCGCCGGCACCAACCTGGCTGCCAGGGATGGACCGTCGGTGTTCACGGCTCGACCCGCCCGTCCCGTCGCAGAGCGAATGCGCGCATCACGTAGTCGACGCCGGTCACCAGTGTCACCACCACCGCTGCAGCCATCACCCACTCGGCCACCCGGAAGGCCTCACTTGCCAACGGAAGAAGGTAGAGCGTGATCGCCACGATCTGGAGCGCCGTCTTCAGCTTGCCACCACGACTGGCCGCCATCACCCCGTGTCGGATCACCCAGAAGCGCAGGACCGTCACCCCGACCTCACGGGTGATGATCACCACCGTCACCCACCAGGGCAGCAGCCCGAACCACGACAGCACGACCAGAGCCGAGCCGGTGAGCGCCTTGTCGGCGATCGGGTCGGCGACCTTGCCGAAAGACGTGACCTGGCCCGTGCGTCTGGCCAGCTCGCCGTCGAGCAGATCGGTGACCGCGGCGGCAAGAAAGATCAGTGCTCCCCATGCCTGCCACGACGCGTCGTTCCGGTCGAAGCCCACCCACGCGACGGCAACGAAGACCGGAACGAGCAGGAGTCGCATCACCGTGAGTGCGTTGGGGATGTTCCACGACGACACAGCGAGCTCGGTGTCCTTGCTCATGGCGACGCAGCCCACCCCGACTCGACCTCAGCGACGAGGTCGACCCCTGACGAGGCCACCACCTGCGCTCGCACCCAGGTACCGACCGGACCTTCCACCCCGGGCAGCTCGACCACACCATCCACCTCTGGGCCCTGATGCGCCGCCCTTCCGACTGCGCCGCCGTCGGCTTGTTCCTCCACGAGGACGTCGACACACTCCCCCACTCGTTGCGCGGCTCGGTCGGCGACCAGCGTCTCCACGAGCTGATCGACCTGCCGACGACGCTCCTCGATGACGTGGTCGGGCAGCTGGCCGTCGAGACCAGCCGCCTCGGTGCCGTCTTCGTCGGAGTAGCCGAACACCCCGACGACATCGAGGTCGGCTGCGGAGAGAAAATCAGTGAGGATCTCAAGGTCGGCGTCGGTCTCTCCTGGGAACCCCACGATGACGTTGGACCGGATCCCCGCTGTGGGCGCGAGAGATCGCACCGAGGCGATCAGCTCGAGGAAGGCGTCGGCGTCACCGAAGCGACGCATCTTCCGCAGCAAGGGTCCGCTGGCATGTTGGAAGGACAGGTCGAAGTAGGGGGCGACACCTGGCGTGGTCGCCATGACCTCGACCAGACCTGGCCTCATCTCGGCCGGTTGCAGGTAGCTGACCCGCACCCGCTCGATGCCATCGACCGCGGCCAGCTGCGGAAGCAACCGCTCGAGCGCCTGCAGGTCGCCGAGGTCCTTCCCGTAGGACGTTGAGTTCTCACTCACCAGGAAGACCTCGCGTACACCCCGTGCAGCCAGCCAGCCGACCTCGTCGAGAATCTCCAGCGGCGGCCGGGAGACGAACGAACCGCGGAACCGAGGGATCGCGCAGAAGGCACAGCGGCGGTCGCACCCCGCAGCGATCTTGACCGGGGCCATCGGGCTGTCGTCGAGCCTGCGCCGAGGCACCCGTGGACCAGATGCCGGCCCGGCCGGGCCGGCATCGTCTGCCATCGCACCGCCAGTCGCACCGAACACGCGGTCTGCAGGCGACAGTGGCAGCAACAACCGACGATCCTGCGGGATGGGTGCGGGCGGTCGCTCGCCGGCCAGGACCGCCTGCACCTTGGCTGCGATGTCGGGGTAGTCGTCGAAGCCCAGCACAGCGTCGACCTCGTCGAGCTCGTCGGCCAGCTCGGTTCCGTAGCGCTCGGCCATGCAGCCAACAGCGATCACCGCCTGCGGCCCGTCAGCACCCTTGAGGTCGGCGGCCGCCAACATGGTGTCGATCGAGTCCTTCTTGGCGGCAGCGACGAAACCACACGTATTGACGACGACGGCGTCGGCTGACGACGGTTCGTCCACGAGCAGCAGTCCAGCAGCTGCGAAGCGGGCTGCAAGCTCTTCGGAGTCGACCTCGTTACGCGCGCAGCCCAGAGTTACCAACGACACCCTGGGCGTCACGTCAGCCTGCAGTCCCGTCTGGGTCCTTCGGGGTAAATGTCAGCCGCGCGACCTGGCCTGATGGACCCGGGCTGCCGAGGTCTTGACCGTTGACAGTCAGCTCGACAGCCGCCGCATCACCGATGACCAAAGACAGACGCTTCTTGTCGCGGAAGGTCTTGGACTTGCCTCCACCGACCTCGCCGGTGAACAGCACCGACCCATCAGAGCGCGTGACCTGAAGCCAGCTGATGTCAGCAGGAAGGGCGGTCACCTTCACGACGACCTCGTCGCGCTTGGCCTCGGCGACCTGTGATGGCTTGTCGGTTGGCTTGCCGTCACCTGGATCGGTCGGCGTCGGCGTCGGCGACGGTTCGGCAACGGTCGTCGTCGGTCGACTCTCGTCAGACGATGAGGAGACGATCTGCACCGCAACCAACCCGACCGCCACCACCAAGGCGGCCGCCATGACCGCACTCCAGTTGGCGCCACGTCGCCGACGTGGCGCCGTGGTCTCTGACTCGAAGACCTCGGTCACCGAAGGAGCCGTACTGGCGTGCTCGGCGTCGTAGGCCGCTACCCACGGAACCGGGTCGGCTCCGACGGCCGCTGCGATCGCCCGCAGGTGCCCACGGGCATAGATATCGCCACCACAATGGGCGAAATTGTCCGATTCGATCTCACCAATGACGGTGGCCCGGATCCGGGTCCGTTCGCTGACCTCGGCCAGCGTGAGCCCGGCATCTTCACGGGCGGAGAGGACGTCAGTGCCAATGGACACAGAAACCCTCCCCTCTTGCTGACAGACGCGGACCACCCCAGTCTACGGCCGCAGGCGGGGTCTGGACAAAGCGGCCGAACGGGTCGCCGTAAGGCGCACCGCGACACCCCAGTCGTCTACTCGCCCCGAAGAGTGACCAGAACAGCCGGCAGGTCGTCCGCCTTGACCAGGACGTCGCGTGCCTTGGACCCCTCAGAGGGTCCGACGATCCCCCTGCTCTCCATCAGATCCATCAGGCGTCCGGCCTTGGCGAACCCGACCCGCAGCTTGCGCTGCAGCATCGAGGTGGAGCCGAACTGAGTGTCGACCACCAGCTCGACCGCCTGCAGGAGCAGATCGAGGTCGTCACCGATGTCGGCGTCGATCTCCTTGCGCGCCGGACCGGTCGTGATGTCGTCGCGGTAGGTCGGCTGCAGCTGCGACTTCACGTGTTCGACGACCGCGGCGACCTCTTGTTCGTTGACCCACGATCCTTGGACGCGGATCGGTTTGCTCGCGCCCATCGGCAGGAACAGCGCGTCCCCCTGGCCGATCAGCTTCTCCGCTCCCGGCTGGTCCAAGATGACGCGACTGTCGGCCAGTGAGGACGTCGCGAACGCCAACCGGCTCGGCACGTTCGCCTTGATCAGCCCGGTGACGACGTCGACGCTCGGTCGCTGCGTCGCGAGCACCAGGTGGATCCCGGCTGCGCGGGCCAGCTGCGTGATCCGCACGATGGAGTCCTCGACGTCGCGGGGAGCGACCATCATCAGGTCGGCCAGCTCGTCGACGACCACCAGCAGGTACGGGTAGGGCTGCAGCTTGCGTTCGCTTCCCGCCGGCGGCTTGACCGAGCCGGCGCGCACGGCCTTGTTGAAGTCGTCGACGTGGCGAAACCCATACGCCGCCAGGTCGTCGTAGCGCATCTCCATCTCACGGACGACCCACTGCAGCGCGTCGGCAGCCTTCTTCGGACTCGTGATGATGGGCGTGATCAGGTGGGGGATGCCCTCATACGCCGTCAGCTCGACCCGTTTGGGGTCGACGAGCACCATGCGCACCTCATCGGGTGTCGAGCGCATGAGAACACTCGTAATCAGAGCGTTCATGCATCCGCTCTTGCCCGCACCAGTGGCACCGGCGACCAGTACGTGCGGCATCTTCGCGAGGTTGGCGCAGACGTAACCGCCCTCGACGTCCTTGCCCAGCCCGACGACCATCGGGTGGTGGTCGCCGCGTGCCGCCGGCGAGCGCATAACATCTCCGAGACTGACCACCTCACGGTCGCTGTTCGGGATCTCGATTCCGATCGCGGACTTCCCGGGAATGGGCGACAGGATCCGGACGTCGGCACTTGCTACCGCGTACGCGATGTTCTTGCTGAGCGCGGTGACCCGCTCGACCTTGATGCCGGGGCCAAGCTCGACCTCGTATCGCGTAACTGTTGGCCCCCTGGTGAATCCGGTGACCTGCGCGTCGATACCGAACTGCTCGAGCACCTCGGTCAACGAGGCCACCACGGCATCGTTGGCTTTGCTGCGTTGCTTGTGCGGGCTTCCCGTTCGCAACAACGCCGGGTCGGGAAGGGTGTACGTGACGTCTCCGCCGAGCAGGAGCTGCTCGACCCGGGCGGGCATCGGCGAACCCGGTGTGGCACCGCCGGCCTCGTCATGTGTTGCCTGGTGGGCGTCGGCTGAGGACGTACCGACCGGCAGACCCGGGACATGCGGCTGGTCCTGGCCGGAAGCGACATCATCGGAAGCCTCGACATCAGCCGCAGGGTCGATGATGGCATCGAGGGCGGCGTCGCCGGTCAGGACCGGTGTCTCGAAGGCCTCGGGCCCTGTTGGCAGGACGATCTCATGGTGACGTCGAGACCGGAACCACCCACGCCGCTTCGGCGCGGGCGTGACCGACAGGTCGTGGCTGTCGTCGTCGACGAGGTCGATCACCTCGTCGGCCGGCCGGCGGAGGAGGATGCGGTCACCGAGCTCGGCCAATCGGTCGGGGACCTGATGAACCGGTGTTGCCGTCAGCACCAGCAGACCGAAGACGACCATCAGCACCATGACCGGCACGGCGATCCAGACCGTGAGCCCGGAGACAAGCGGGGCGGCCACGAGGAACCCGATGAAGCCACCGGCGGAGCGCATGGCGTCCGCCCCGTCGACCGGCTGTGGTGTGCCGGCCACGGCATGCATGATCCCGAGCGCGCCGCCGATCGTGGCAGCCCAGCCGATCACCAGGCGCCCGGTCGGAGCGTGTCCGGCCGGATGCCGCAGCACCCACCAGGACAACCCGATCAGCAGGACCGGGGCGGCCCAGGCCAGTCGACCGGCACTGCCCACCACGACGGCATCTGCCGTCGCGTCGACCGGGCCTTCGAGGGACCACCACTGTGAGGCGGCCGCCACCAGGGCAATCGTCAGCAGCAGCAGACCGATCCCGTCGCGGCGTTGCTCGGGGTCGAGGTCGCGGGCGCTGGTGCCGACCCGCCTGGCGGCCCCGCCCATGAGGTGGGCCAGCCCGAGCCACAGTCCCCTGAGCGCCAACCAGAACGCGCGGGCAATCCGCACCAACGGTCCCGGCCCGCTGCGGGCCGAGGAACGGGACTTCGAGGAAGGTCGGGAAGACGTGCGAGATCGGGTCGAGGTCGATGAGCGCGAACTCGACGGACGCGGTCGAGTCGCGCCCCGTGGGGAAGACGAGGCCATACCGGCAGGCTACCCAGCAGGCGGAGCCGATCTCTGCTGATGACGCGGTGTGTCGCGCCGCGGTGTGGGGACCGGGCTATACCTCGATGACGACCGGGATGATCATGGGCTTGCGACGGTGCGTGCTGCTCACCCACCGGCCAAGCGTGCGGCGGACCACCTGCTGCAGCTGGTGGGCCTCGCCGACGCCCCGCCCGCCGGCCTCTTCGAGGGCGGCGGTGATCAGGGGCAGCACGTCGTCAAAGACCGAGTCGTCCTCGAGGAAGCCCCTGGCCGACACCACGGGTCCGCCCACCACCTTGCCGGTCGCCGAGTCGACGACAACATGCACCGAGACGAAGCCCTCGGACCCGAGGATCCGACGGTCTTTCAGCGACGCCTCGGTGATATCGCCCACCGACGCCCCGTCGACGTAGACGTAGCCGCAGGGGACCGCCCCGACAACGCGGGCGTGGCCGTCGACGAGGTCGACCACGACCCCGTCCTCGGCCATCGCGACGTTGCGCGACTCGACCCCGGTGGCGATTGCCAGATCGGCATTCGCCCGCAGGTGACGGATCTCGCCATGCACCGGCATCACGTTTGTGGGGCGTACCAGGTTGTACAGATAGAGCAGCTCACCGGCAGCGGCGTGACCCGACACGTGCACCATCGCGTTTCCCTTGTGCACCACGGTGGCACCCCACCGCATCAACCCGTTGATCACGCGGAACACCGCGTTCTCGTTGCCCGGAATGAGGGACGAAGCAAGGATCACGGTGTCATCGGGGCCGAGGACGATGCTGTGGTCACGTCCGGCGATACGCGAAAGAACCGCCATCGGCTCTCCCTGCGATCCGGTGCAGATCAGCACGACCCCGTCGTCCGGATGGTCATCGAGCGCTTTCACGTCGACGACTGTGTCGGCGGGGATCGACAGGTATCCGAGGTCACGTGCGATCCCCATGTTGCGCACCATGGATCGGCCGACGAAGGCCACCTTGCGACGGTGCGCCCTGGCAACGTCGATGATCTGCTGAACCCGGTGGATGTGCGAGGCAAAGGAGGCCACGATGATCCGACGCTCGCTCTGCGCGAAGTAGCGCTCCAGCACGGGAACGATGTCCTTCTCGGAGGCGACGAACCCCGGTACCTCCGCGTTCGTCGAGTCGACCAGCATCAGGTCGACCCCCTCGTCGCCAAGGCGGGCAAACGCCCGTAGGTCGGTCACGCGTCCATCGAGCGGCAACTGGTCCATCTTGAAGTCGCCGGTGTGCACGACCAGCTGGCCGGCCGGAGTCCGGATCGCGACTGCCAGGGCGTCGGGAATCGAGTGGTTCACCGCGATGAACTCGAGGTCGAACGGAGCCAGGGCAGTCCGATCACCCTCGGCAACAGTCGTGGCAACCGGGGTGATGCGGTGTTCCCGCAGCTTGGCTTCGAGGAAGGCGAGCGTCAGACGCGAACCGAACATGGGGATGTCCGGGCGCTCGCGCAGCAGGTAGGGGACGGCGCCGATGTGGTCTTCGTGCCCGTGCGTGAGGACCAGTCCCACGACGTCGTCGAGGCGTTCCCTGATGTAGTCGAAGTCAGGAAGGATCAAGTCGATTCCGGGCTGATCGTCCTCGGGGAAGAGCACGCCGCAGTCGACGATCAAGATCTTGCCGTCGAACTCGAAGACGGTCATGTTGCGCCCGATCTCGCCCAGTCCGCCGAGCGGCACGATCCGGAGCGCTCCCTGCGGGGCCGGAGGGGGCGAGCCGAGCTCGGGGTGGGGATGGCTCATGCAGTGAACCCCTCGACGCCGCCATCGGCCAGGTCGAGTGTCAAGGTGGCAAACTCTTCCTGGGTGAGGTCGACCAGAGGCGGACGTACCGCTCCCCCAATCACCCCGAGCTGCGAGAGCGCTGCCTTCACGGTCATGACCCCCTGGGTCCGGAAGATCCCCGTGTAGACCGGGAGGAGCCCGAGGTGCAGGCGCGTCGCCGTGAACACATCGCCCGACTCGTGGGCAGCCAACATCTCTCCGAGCCTGCGAGCGGCCAGGTGCCCTGCCACACTCACAAATCCCACTCCACCAACGCTGAGCAACGGAAGGTTGAGGACGTCCTCGCCCGAGTACCACGCCAGGTTGCTGCGCGAGATCGCCCACGATGAGGCGGCCAGGTCGCCCTTGGCGTCCTTCACCGCAACGATCCTCTCGTGCTCAGCGGCCCGCACCATGGTCTCGACGTCGATCGCCACCCCGGTGCGGCCCGGTATGTCGTAGAGCATGACGGGCAGCTCGGTGGAGTCGGCCACCATCGTGAGGTGCCGAAGCACCCCTTCCTGAGGCGGCCGGTTGTAGTACGGGGACACAACCAGGAGACCGTGCGCCCCCGCCTTCGCCGCCAGCCTGGCGCGCTCGCTTGCATGGACCGGGTCGTTGCTGCTGGCCCCGGCGATGACGATGGCCCGGTCTCCGACCGCCTCGACCACCGCGCGCACGACCATCTCTTGTTCATGGTCAGTGGTGGTCGGTGACTCGCCGGTCGTTCCATTGACGACCAGCCCGTCGTTGCCTTGGTCGACGAGGTAGGTGGCCAGCACCTGCACCGCGTCGAGGTCGAGCGAGAGGTCGTCACGGAAGGGGGTCACCATGGCCGTGAGGACCCGCCCCAGGGGGGCGATCTGGGAGGCTGCCTGCTGGCTCATGACGGCAGGCTATCGGCCATCACCGGCGGACGACCGGCAGGACCCCGCCACCACCCGCTCGGGGGATCGGTCGGTGACGGGGTCTATTCGTGATCGCTCCCCGGGTACGGCGTGTTACAGCCGCTAGGGCGAGACGCGCCCCGCTGCCTCGAAGGCGGCGTGGGTCACCGGCATGAGCTCGGCCCAGATCGACTCCATCTGCTCGGCCACCATCTCGATCTCGCGCTGCGGGTACGAAGGGTAGGCAGAGCCCTCTCGCTTGGTGCGCAGCGACAGGAAGTTCATCAAGGACCGGGCATTCATCGTCACGTACATCGACGAGTAGGTCGCGACGGGCAGCACTCCCCTCGCCACCTCCCTGGCGACCCCCCTGTCGAGCATCACCTGGTATGCGCGATAGGCGCTGGTACACGCCTGCTTGGTCTGCTCGACCACCGTGGCGTGCTGCTCGGCGGTACCGTCGACGAAGACGTAGTGGCCAGGTTTTCCTTCCTGGACCAGCTTGCGCTCTGGCGACGGAACGTAGAAGACCGGACGCAGCTCGCGATAGCGACCGGACTCTTCGTTGTACGAAGCAATCCGGTGCCGCATGAACTCGCGGAAGACGAAGATCGGCGCCTGCACGTAGAACGTCATCGAGTTGTGCTCGAAAGGTGAACCGTGACGCTCCCGCATCAGGTACCGGATCAAGCCATCGGACCGGCCCGCGTCTGCGTCGATGTCGTCGAGTGACTGTTCACCGAGCGTTGACACCCTGGCAGCAAAGAGCACATCGGCGTCCTGGGCGGACGAACGCACCAACTCGACGGTCATGTCGCTACGAAACTGCATCTCGGCATCACTCACGAGCTCACCCTAGCGATCGGTGAACCGGGCGAGGCCGAGGGCGGCAACATCTGCGGCGACCGGGCCGGGCATCGGGCTGTCGTCGACCAAGTTGGCCAGCACCTCACCGAACAAGGGCAAGAACTTAAAGCCCTGTCCGCTGTCCCCGCAGGCCACCACCACGGCTCCGACCCGGTCCACCACGAACTGGTCGTCCGGTGAGTCGGTCCACGAGCAGATCTCTGAGCGCACCACCTCTGAGTCGAACGCCGGCAGCTCGTAGCG
Organism: Actinomycetes bacterium; assembly: GCA_024644345.1. Lineage (GTDB taxonomy): Bacteria > Actinomycetota > Actinomycetes > JAHEKZ01 > JAHEKZ01 > JAHEKZ01. The sequence goes on from JAHELE010000002.1 coordinate 19,276, forward strand.
CAGGCGTTCGACGGACTCGCGCTCTCGGGCGAGGTCCGGTTGACGGTCGAGGTCGCCCTCGACGAAGGGGCGTAAGGGCGTGTCGATGCCCACCTTGAACCCGACACCAGGCGTCGGCATCGCGTAGAAGCCGAAGGACGACCCGTCGAGTGGCGCGTCCACGATGGCGGGTCGGCTCTGCCACGGGATGTCCGCGCCACCGCGTACGTAGGTGACCTGCTCGAGGACGGGCGTGAGCTGCACGCTGGCCCCCAGAGCGTCCAGGAACTGCCCGGCCCACGGCCCCGCAGCGATCACGACCCGGTCGGCCGACCACTCCCGGCGCGCCCCGGCCACCTCGGCCACCACGCGGACGCCTCCTGGCGCGTTGGGGTCGACGTCCACCACCCGGGCATCGGGCACGAGCCGACCACCGCCGGCGGCGAACTCGGAGGCCACCGCCTGCAGGGCCTGGTCGGCGAGGACTGCGCCGGCCTCCGGTTGCCAGACCGCTCCACTCTCGTCGTCCCACCTCAGCTCGGGAAAGAGGGTCGCCTGCCGCGAGCGGTCGATCCGTTCATGGTCGACACCCTCGTCAGCGAGCGCCTGTTGCACCTCGTCCACCAGCCCGCCTCGCCAGATCAGTCCGGTCTGCAGCCGAAGGGACCGGCCGGCCCGCTGCTCCAGTCGTGCCCACAGGGTGTGGTTCCACTTGGCCAGCCGCACCTGGTCGCGGACTGGGTGAGCGAGCCGGAAGATCCGGGTTGCGCCACTGGAGCTGGCGATCAGGTTGCCGACGCCGAACCGGTCGAGCGCCACGACGTCGTGGCCCCGAGCCGACAGCTCAGCGGCCGCTGAGAGCCCCATGACCCCGGCACCCACCACGACCACGCGCATGGCGCGACCCTACGGGCCGCTCCTCCGTGGAGCCACCACGAGGCAGGCACGCAGGTGCCCCCTGCGAGGATGCGGCCATGGCAGACGTGTTCGCGCGACCAGCCAGGCTGATCGACGCAGCCGGCTTTGCTGCTGTCCAACGACGCAGCTGGTTGGCCGCGGGTGAGGAGCTCGACCTTCCGATACCACCGGACGCCGCCGAGATGGAGCGCTCCTGGGAGCGGGCCATCATGGCTCCGCCCAGCGACCGGCACTCCACCTGGGTGGCCATCGAGGCAGCGGCCCCTGGCGACGAAGGCGATGTGGTCGTCGGTATCGCGGCCCTGGCACCGGTGGCCGAACCCGATCTCGACTCCGACAGCTGCCTCGAGCTGGTCGTGTTCACCGTCGACCCCGAGCATCGTGGCCGGGGCCATGGCTCGCGGCTGCTCACAGCGGCGATGCAGACTGCTGCCGACGCCGATGAGCGGGAAGCGGTCGTCTGGGTCGCCAGCACCGACGACGCGTTGCGACGCTTTCTGGAAAAAGCGGGGTGGGCAGCAGACGGAGCGCACCGGACCCTCGCCACCGACGACGAGACGCAACGGCTCCGGCAGGTGCGCATGGGCACCGCCCTGGGGTCGCCAGCTTGATGACTGGCCCGTCCGATGACCAACAGAAGCGGACCGCCGTACGCCGGCAGGCGTGGGGCGTCGGCGTGGCGGTCGGCGCCTACGGCCTCGGGTTCGGGGCCTTGGCGGTGGCCAACGGGTTCACCGTGCTGCAGGCCATGGCGCTCAGCTCACTCGTCTTCACCGGCGCATCGCAGTTCGCCCTGATCGGTGTGGTGGGAGCAGGTGGAGCGGCAGCATCCGGCGTCCTGGCTGCGCTCGTGGTCGGAGCGAGGAACGCCTTCTACGGTCTGCGGCTGGCGCCACTGCTGGACGTGCGCGGAGGGAGACGCCTGCTGGCGGCCCAGCTCACGCTCGACGAGTCGACGGCGGTCTCGATCTCGCAGCCTTCGTCGATGCTCGCTCGTACCGGCTTCTGGACGACGGGTATCGCCGTCTTCGTCTGCTGGAACATCGCCACTATCGCAGGAGCCCTGGCGGTCGACCAGGTCTCCGACCCCCGGGTGATCGGACTCGATGCGGCCGTGGGGGCGGCGTTCCTCGCCCTGCTGTGGCCCCAGCTGACCACCCGAACAGCCAGGGCAGTGGCCGGCGGCTCGGCCATCCTTGCCCTGGCACTCACCCCCCTCATCCCACCCGGGCTCCCCGTCCTCGCGGCCGCCGCCATCGGCCTCGCGTTCGCCTGGCCCGAAGACGCCCACCCGGGCCGCAACGACCGGCCGGAGGTGGGCGATGAGTGAGCTGTGGTGGGCGATCGGTGCGCTCGCGATCGGAGGCTTTGCCCTGAAGGCATCGGGGTACTTCGTCCCCGAGTGGGTGCTGGAGCAGCCCCGGGTGACCCGCATCGCCCTCCTGACCCCGGTGGCCCTGCTGGCGGCTCTGACCGCTGTCCAGATCTTCGGACAGGGCCAGAGCCTGGTGGTGGACGCCCGGGTCGCCGGACTGGTCTTCGCCGTCGGTGCCCTGCTGCTCCGCGCCCCGTTCCTCGTCGTGGTGGTCGGCGCCGCGGTGGTCGCCGCCCTAGTGCGCCTGATCGCCGGCTGAGGGGCAGGATGACCATATGAGCCATTGGTTCACCGGCTGGAAGCTCTGGCCCGACCGCCCCAAGGGGCCGGTCGGTGACGCCTACCGACAGGTCGTGTGGATCCGTCCCTACCGGCCCGGCCCGCTTCGGGTACTGGTCGCGATCATCGGAATCTTCATCACGTCAGTTCCGGCCTTCCTGTCATTCTCGGTGCTGCTCAGTCCTGGCCCGGTGTTCGCGCGGCTGGTCTACGGGGTCGCCTTCGGCCTGATCGCTACCGGGTTGGCGATTGCGGTCACCCGGTTCTTCGCCGTGGGGGTCTACGTCAACGACGCCGGCGTCCGCATCCTGACCATGCGAGCCATGGCCGTGTTCCCCTGGCGTCTGGTGACCGATGTCTCCACGACGTCGGTGACCGGCGACCCGGCCGGTGCCGGCAACCGCGTGGTGATCACCGTCCGCGACGAAGGTCCGATCGCGACACCGGTGCATCGACGCAGCCCAGACTTCCTCGGACGGCCAGAACCGTTCGCCATGGCCTCACTGGCGATCGAGCGCTGGTGGCGCGACGCCAGCCGGATGGGTGACGTCGCCGACTAGCCCCGGTAGCGGTCGATTGCGGTCCGCATGGCCACACGGGCACGCCGCCGGTCACCGGCGTCGTCGTAGGCAACGGCGAGCCGGAACCAGGCACCCCAGTCGTCCGGATCGGCTTCGACCTCACGTTGTCGCTCGGCAAACCGGGCATCAGCTGCGGCCCGTTCGACACGACCACCGGGAGTGCGGGGCAGATCGTTCTCAGGGAGCTGGTCGGTCGTGGCCAGTGCCCGCCCCAGCTCAGCAGTACGTAGGCCGAACTGCAGCTCGCGCACGACCACCCACACTCCGATGACCGGGAGAGCAATGAGTGCTACTCCCAGCACGACGGGAACCGGCTCGGCGCTGCGGATCAGCACCCACGAACGCTGCGCGATGAAGAGCAGGTAGAAGCCGCAGGCAGCGGCCAGCACAAACGCGGCGATGCGAGCCCTCATCGCGACTCGCTCACGAAGGGTCGGGAAGGCCCAGCAACGGCTCGATCCCCACGGTGAGGCCCGGGCGATCGACGACCTGGCGGACCGCAAGCAGCACGCCGGGCATGAAGCCGGCGCGGTCGAGCGAGTCATGCCGGAGGGTGAGGATCTCACCGGCATTCCCCAGTACGACCTCTTCGTGCGCGACCGCACCGCGCAGACGAACGGAGTGGACCGGAATGCCGTCGACCAGGGCGCCCCTGGCACCAGGCAGTGCCCGAGACGTCGCGTCAGGAGCCGGTGAGATGCCTGCGGAGCGACGAGCCTCGGCAACGGTCTGGGCGGTGTGGACAGCTGTTCCACTGGGCGCATCGACCTTGTCGGGGTGATGCGTCTCGACGATCTCGACGGACGCGAAGTGAGGAGCTGCCTCACGAGCGAAACGCATGAGCAGAACCGCACCAATCGCGAAGTTGGGCGCGATGACGACACCGAGCCCGGGCGAGCGCTCTGCCAAAGCGCCGACCTGCGCCAGGCGATGGGCATCGAACCCGCTCGTGCCGACCACGACATGCATGCCGTACCCCAGGGCTGCCTCAACCGTGCCCATGACGGCGTCGGGCACCGTGAAGTCGACCAGCACCTGGGCGCCTGCGGCCACTGCGTCAGCCAGTGAGTCGGAACGGTCGATCCGCGCCACCAGGCTCAGATCGTCGGCCTCGTCGATGGCTGTACACGTCTGCCGACCCATCCGTCCGGCGGCACCGACCACGGCCACCCGCAGCGAGGTCACGATGCCACCGCGCCCGAGAAGTCGTGCTCGGCGTCGAAGGGGCCGATCACCGCCAGCGTGGGCACGACATCGAGCACGTCGGACGCCACCTCTCGGATGTCGTCGAGCGTGACCGCCGCGATCCGGTTCAGGATCTCATCAAGGGAGAGCATCTCGCCGTAGACCAGCTCGCTCTTGCCGATCCGGTTCATGCGCGACCCAGTGTCTTCCATGCCGAGCACCAGCGATCCCCGCAGCTGCCCCTTGCCGCGTTCCAGCTCTTCGGCGGTGACCCCGCGGTGGCACACCCGCTGCATCTCGGCCCGACAGAGGTCAAGCACGTCGTCGACCTTCTTCGGCAGACAACCGGCGTAGACACCGAACAGGCCGGCGTCGGAGTACTGAGCGTGGTAGGAGTAGACCGAGTAGGCCAGCCCACGCTTCTCGCGCACCTCTTGGAACAGCCGGCTGGACATCCCGCCCCCTAGCGCACTGTTGAGCACCCCGAGTGCGAAACGTCGTGGGTCGTTGCGGTCTACACCCGGCACGCCGAGAACCAGGTTGACCTGTTCGGACGCTCGCGGCATCACCAGCACCTGGCCGCCACGCTGCGGACGCGGCTGCGCACGGCGCACCCGATGGTCGCCTGCCACGTCTGCGGTGAGGTCCACTCCCCCGGCTGCGAAAGCTTTCTTCACCGCCCGCACCACGGCAGCGTGCTCAAGGTTGCCGGCAGCAGCCACCACGATGTTCTCCTGGCGGTACCAGCGACGGTAGTAGCGGCGAACCGTGTCGCGGTTCAGCGTGGTGATCGACTCGGAGGAACCGAGAATCGGACGACCGAGAGGGGTGTCGCCGAAGACGGACTCGGCGAAGGCGTCGTGCACGACATCCCCGGGATCGTCGTCGTGCATGGCGATCTCTTCGAGGATGACGCCGCGTTCGGACTCGAAGTCAGGCCCGGTGATGGTCGACGACAGCACCATGTCGGTGACCACGTCGACCGCGGTCGGAAGATCGGCGTCGAGGACGCGGGCGTAGAAGCAGGTGAACTCTTTGGCGGTGAAGGCATTCATCTCGCCGCCCAGGCGGTCGATGGACGCCGATATGTCCAGCGCGCTGCGCTGGTTGGTGCCCTTGAAGAGCAGGTGCTCGAGGTAGTGACTGGCGCCGGCTTGTTTGCCGGACTCGTCTCGTGACCCCACGCCCACCCAGATGCCGAACGACACCGACCGAACCGTAGGCACCGCCTCGGTCACCACCCGCAACCCACCGGGGAGAACGGTGCGCTTCACAACGCTGCCGTCCTTGCCCCGGTGGAGAGTGCGGGTGCTCACGTCAGTTCGAACCTGACTCAGGCATCGGCCGGCGCGTCTGCCCCGACCTCGTCCTCGTCCTTGACGGCGGTCAGCGACAGCTTGCCGCGGTCGTCGACCTCCTTGATCTCGACGCGTACCTTCTGGCCGACCGAGAGCACGTCGTCGACCGAGTCGATGCGGGGCTTGCCCACCATCTTCTTGATCTCGGAGATGTGCAGCAGGCCGTCCTTGCCCGGAAGCAGTGAGATGAACGCGCCGAACGTCGTGGTCTTGACCACGGTGCCCAGATAGCGCTCGCCCACCTCGGGCATCGTCGGGTTGGCGATCGAGTTGACCATCGAGCGGGCCGCCTCTGCGGACGGGCCGTCGACGGCACCGATGTAGATCGTGCCGTCGTCGTCGATCGTGATGTCGGCGCCGGTCTCGTCCTGGATCGAGTTGATCATCTTGCCCTTCGGCCCGATGACCTCGCCGATCTTGTCGACCGGGATCCTGACGGTGATGACGCGTGGCGCGTTGGGCGCCATCTCGTCGGGACCGTCGATCGCCTCGGCCATGACCTCGAGCAACGTCAACCGCGCGGCACGAGCCTGGTTGAGGGCTGCCGCCAGAACCGAGGCAGGGATGCCGTCGAGCTTGGTGTCGAGCTGCAGGGCGGTGACGAACTCTTCGGTACCGGCAATCTTGAAGTCCATGTCGCCGAAGGCGTCCTCTGCTCCAAGGATGTCGGTCAGCGCCACGTACTCGGTCTTGCCGTCGATCTCGCCGCTGACGAGCCCCATGGCGATACCGGAGACCGGAGCCTTCAGCGGGACACCGGCGTGCAGCAGCGACATCGTCGAGGCACACACCGACCCCATCGAGGTGGATCCGTTCGATCCGAGTGCCTCTGACACCTGCCGGATGGCGTACGGGAACTCGTCACGCGTCGGCAGAACGGGGACGAGGGCACGCTCGGCGAGCGCTCCGTGACCGATCTCGCGACGCTTGGGCGATCCCACCCGGCCGGTCTCACCGGTCGAGTACGGCGGGAAGTTGTAGTTGTGCATGTAGCGCTTGCGGTTCATCGGGTTGAGAGTGTCGAGCTGCTGCTCCATGCGGAGCATGTTCAGCGTCGTGACACCCATGATCTGGGTCTCGCCACGCTCGAAGAGCGATGATCCGTGCGACAACGGGACGACACCGACCTCGGCCGACAGACGGCGGATGTCGGACGGACCGCGTCCGTCGATGCGGACCTGGTCGCGCAGGATGCGCTCGCGCACCAGCTTCTTGGTGAGCGCACGGAACGAGGCGCTGATCTCTTTCTCGCGTCCCTCGAACTGACCGGCCAGCTTGTCGGTGACGACGTCGGAGATGCGGGACGTCTCGGCCTCGCGCTCCTGCTTGCCGGCAATCGACAGGGCCGCGGCGAGCTCGCCGCCAGCGGTCTGCTCGACGGCGGCGAAGATGTCGTCCTGGTAGTCGAGGTAGAGCGGGAACTCGCGGGTGGGCTTTGCGGCCACCTCGGCGAGCTCGGCCTGCGCCTCACACAGAGCCCGGATGAACGGCTTGGCCGCCTCGAGACCCTGCGCCACGACCTCTTCGGTCGGTGCGGGTGCCCCTCCGGCGATCAGGTTGACCGTCTCTTCGGTTGCCTCAGCCTCGACCATCATGATCGCGACGTCCGGCTGACCCTCGTGCTCGACCACGCGTCCGGCGACGACCATGTCGAACACCGCGCGATCCAGCTCGGAGTGCGTCGGGAAGCCGACCCACTGCCCGTCGATCAGAGCGACGCGGACGCCGCCGATCGGGCCGCTGAACGGGATGCCGGAGAGCTGGGTCGACATCGATGCGGCGTTGATCGCCACGACGTCGTAAAGGTGCTCAGGGTCGAGCGACATGATCGTCTCGACGATCTGGATCTCGTTGCGCAGCCCCTTGGTGAACGACGGACGCAGCGGCCGGTCGATCAGGCGGCAGGTGAGGATGGCGTCCTCACTGGGACGTCCCTCGCGCCGGAAGAACGAGCCGGGGATCCGGCCGACGGAGTACATCCGCTCTTCGACGTCAACGGTCAGCGGGAAGAAGTCCAAGTTCTCTTTCGGGCGCTTGGACGCGGTGGTGGCCGACAGCACCATGGTGGTGTCGTCGAGGTAGGCGACGGCCGAGCCGGCTGCCTGACGGGCGAGACGCCCTGTTTCGAACTTGATGATGCGGTGGCCGAACGAGCCGTTGTCAATGACGGCTTCGCTCGAGCGAACTTCCAGACCCTCCACGGGTCCTCCTCTTCGTTGAGCCCAGGGCGTCATCCCGGCGGTGGCCGGCGAGGAGTGTGTCGGTCTTCGATCGAGGCTCCCGGGGACGTGATGCACACGCTCCCGGGACACCACTACCGAGGACCGACGAAGAACGCCGGCTCAGGTAGGGGCACGGCGCCCTGGGCGGTGATCTTCAGTTGATCTTCAATGGAAAAACAATGGGGAACGGCCCCGACTGCTGGCTATCGCCGCAGGCCGAGTCGTTCGATCAGCTGGCGGTACCGAGCGATGTCGGTGTCGGCCAGGTAGTTGAGCAGTCGGCGACGCTGACCCACGAGCAGCAGCAGTCCGCGGCGGCTGTGGTGGTCGTGCTTGTGCTCTTTGAGGTGCTCGGTCAGGTCGGAGATCCGACGCGAGAGCATTGCCACCTGCACCTCAGGGGAACCGGTGTCACCGGGGGCGGTGGCGTACTCGTCAATGATCTGCTTCTTGACAGCTGAATCAAGCGACACTGCAGTGGTCTCCTCGAGGTCGTTGCGCGGCGCGCCGGGGCAAGTCCACCCGGGCTCTTGGTAGGTCCGCGGCCGATCGAACGGCCTGGTCAGGTTATCAGCGAGAGGACCGATCCCCGAATCGGCGGGTGCGGGAACGCCGTCAGGTGGATGTGGCGTCGTCCGGCGGGAGTTGCCGGCGCCCTCTCACCAGGGACGGCTGCTACACCGTGCGCCACACAGAGACGTGGCTTTCGCTGTCCGCGGTGAAGGCGCTGCCATCCCAGTCCGCCAGTCGCTGCTCCAAGCGCATCCCGGCCAAAAGCGCCATCAAGTCGCACTCCGCGGGCCAGATGTACCGAAAGCTGCCGCTCTCGTGGCGGGCCCCCCCGCCAGCCTGCTGCCAGTAGTGGTGGGACGTGACCTCTTGAGTCACGACGTCATACGTGTCGAGAATCAGGTGGTCTTCCTCGACACTCATCGGGACTGCACTCTGCCCCAGTGGCAGTCGGCGCAGAGGAGGAACCCACAGCTCAAGGACAAATCGGCCACCTGGGGCGAGGTGTCGGGCAGCGTTGCGAAAGCACTCCACCTGTTCTGCCTGGGTACGCAGATTGGAGATGCTGTTCCACACGAGGTACACCAGCGAGAACTGCCCCGGGACCATGGTCGTGGCCATGTCACCGATGATCACCGGAATCGTGGCCTGGTCCACCCTGCGCCTCAATTGGGCGACCATGGCTGGAGAAAGCTCGACACCAGTCACCGGGATGCCTCGTTCGGCCAACGGGATCGCGACTCGGCCAGTACCGATGGCGAACTCCAGGGCGGCACCAGCACCTACCAGCCGCGCCAGGAAGTCAATCGTCGGCACCAAGACCTGGGGCGCGTACTTCTCCGCGGCGTCGCGGTCGTATCGACTCGCCGTCTCCTCGTCCCACACCTCGCTGCTCACCACGGTCGACCATCTTGGCCCGGGGGTCGCCCGCTGTCGAAGCCATTTCGCGGTCTGGATCGTGCACCGCAGGACTTGTCAGACCCCGATGGCAGGGTGCGGGGTATGAACTCCTCAGCGCCAGCGATCGCCGACCAGGTCGATGATCTGATGTGCGGCCTCGCGCCGCTCGACGAGATCGACGGTGATGTGCTGCGTGGTCGATTGGTCGACCTGCAGATGGCCCAGAACATGCTGGAGGCCGAGCAGTCTGCCGTGATGGTCGAGATGCGGCGCAGGGCCGAGGCTGACGACGACGCGCGTGAAGCCGCCCTCGCCGCCGACCCCGCGGTTCTGGTGCCCGACCACGCGTCCCGGCTCGTCGAGTTCGTCGGCGACGAGATCGCGGTGCTCCTCACATGCACCAGGATGCTGGCCGCACATCGCCTCACGACGGCGATCGAGGCGTCGTCCCTGCCGGCGGTGATGCATGCCTGGCGCAAGGGCAGCCTGGACGCACGTAAGGCCTCGGTGATCAGCAGCGGTCTCCATGAAGTCGACCCGACCTTCATCCACACCCTCGCCGCCGAAGCCACCCGCTATGCCCAGGCCCACACCACCACCCAGACCCGCGCGTGGCTCAGCCGCCGGGTGATAGCAGCTGACCCCGGAATGGCTGAGATCCGCCAGGCCCGCGCCAGCGAGGGCCGACGAGTGACCCTGACCCCGCTGGCCGATGGCATGGCCGAGCTCGCCGCGTTGCTCCCAGCCATCCAGGCTCGCCAGGTCTACGACAGTGTGAACGCGATTGCTCACGCAGCTGGCACGTCCGACGTGCGCACCATGGATCAACGTCGGGCCGATGCGCTGATAGATCTCGTGACCGGCAGGGCAGAGCCTCCGCAGGTGAAGGTGCAGGTGGTCGTGTCTGCCGACGCCCTCGCGGGCACGTCCGATGCGCCCGGCTGGATCTCCGGTCTCGGCCCGATCACGGCCCGGACCGCCCGCACGATCGCAGGGGGGCCTGGCCCGACCACGTTCGACCACGTCCTCGCCGATCCCGAGACGGGAAGCCTGATTCCGTCTTCACCTCTGGCGGCTCGGCGCCAAGCCGTCGAGCCGCGGTACCGCCCCTCGGCGACCCTCGATCAGGCTGTCCGGGCTCGCGACCTGACCTGCCGCTTCCCCGGCTGCCGTCGCAGCGCGGTCGGGACCGCCTCGGGTACCGACCTCGATCACACGGTTCCCTGGCCGGTCGGCGCCACCGCCTGGAGCAACCTTGCCGTCCTCTGCCGACGGCACCACCGCCTCAAACACTCGTCGTCCTGGGGCGCAGAGCTCGCCCCCGACGGCACCATGACGTGGATCACCCCCACCGGTCGTCGATACACCACTGAGCCCTGGCACTACCTCGACCCGCCGGACACCAGCTAGTCACCGTCCTCCGGTCAGGTGCCGTCGGTGATGGCGCGCGTGCGATCGACATCGAGCGCCATCTGTTCGAGGAGCGGATCGACGCCGTCGAAGGTCAGGGTGGGACGCAGTCGCTCGGCGAAGTCGAAGGCGACGTGCTCGTCGTAGAGATCGAGATCGGTGCGATCGAGCACGTAGGCCTCGATACGTCGATCCTGCCCATCGAAGGTCGGGTTGGTGCCGATCGAGATAGCGGCTGGGAGGGCGACCTCAGCAGCATCCGTCGTGGTGCGAACCAGCCAACCGGCATAGACGCCGTCAGCCGGAACGGCCGCATGGTCCACCGGCTCGAGGTTGGCCGTGGGGTAGCCGAGCTCGCGCCCGCGATGGTCCCCATGCACCACCCGCCCCTCCACCCGATGCGGCCGGTCCAACGCCCGGGCGGCCTCTGCCACGTCACCTTCCAGAACGCACTGCCTGACGAAGGTGGACGACCAGGCCACGTGGCCGGCATCACCGTGGTCGACAACAGCCCCGGCCTGCAGTGACAGGGGCTCGACCACGAAGCCATGCGTCGCCCCCAGCGTGGTCAGCAGGCCGACATCTCCCGCGGCCCGGTGGCCGAACCGAAAACTCTCACCGACCACCACCCCGGCAGCATGCAGTCCGCCTACCAGGACGCGGTCGACGAACTCGACCGGCGTCCATGACGCCAGCTCGGGGGTGAACGTCAGGATCAGGACCGCATCGATCCCCGCCTCGTGCAACAAGTCGACGCGGTGATCCAGCGTCGACAGCATCCGAGGCTGGGCATCCGGTCGGACGACCGCGCTCGGGTGCGGGTCGAAGGTGACGGCGACGACCCGGGCGGACACCTCAGCTGCCAGGTCCCTGGTGGCCTGCACGATCGCGCGATGTCCGCGGTGCACTCCGTCGAAGACACCGATGCACACCACTGACCGTCCCCAGTCGCCCGGAATGGCGTCAACGCCGTCGAACCTCTGCGCGTTCTGCACCCTCTGCACCCTCTGCACAGGGTCACCCTGCCAGAGGGGGCACCAGCGAACCGATCACGGTCTCATCCGGGCGTGAAGCCGGTCACGACCCTCAAGGTGTCACCACGTGGCTCCATCAGTGCCAGAACCTCTCCGTCAGCGCCGAAGACACCGGTCAGCCCGGTCTCACCGGTCAGGGGCAGGGCCCGCCCGTGCCGGACGCCGAGCTCGTCCGCCCCCTCCACGGTTCGGGACGGAAACGAGGCGCGCACAGCATCGGTGAGCGAGAGCAGCGTGATCTCTGCCTCGAGCTGTTCGAGGGTACGGGCCTGAGACAGATCGATACCGCCTACCCGGGTTCGGCGGAGGGCGGTCAGGTGTCCGCCCACACCAAGTACGGTGCCGAGGTCGCGCGCGAGAGCGCGGATGTAGGTACCACTGCTGCAGGTCACCGTCACCTTGACGTCGAGCAGATCGTCCGCGGGCCGCATGAGTTCATGGACGTCAAGAGCGGACACCGTCACCCGGCGGGCCGGCAGGTCGACTTCCTCGCCGGCCCGCACCCTCGCGTACGACCGAACGCCGTCGACCTTGACCGCACTGACCGCCGACGGAACCTGGTCGATCTCCCCCACGAACCTCCGCACCGCCTGCATCACCTGGTCATCGGAGAGGTCGGCACACGTGCCACCTCCGATGACCTCACCCTCGGCATCATCGGTGACGGTGCTCTGACCGAGCCGGATGGTCGCGTGGTACTCCTTGTCGTGCGCCGCCAGATGACCCAACAGCCTCGTGGCTCGACCGACCCCGAGCACCAAGACACCGGTGGCCATCGGATCGAGGGTCCCCGCGTGCCCCACCTTGCGGGTACCTGCGAGCCTGCGCAGTCGCGCCACGACGTCGTGCGACGTCCACCCGCTGGGCTTGTCGACGACCACGAGGCCGTCGATGCTGTGACTGTCGGTCGCGTCAGTCATCGACTGCTGTGTCGAGCGCGTGACGAACCGCCGAGACGACCTCGGCGACCTCACGTGAGGCAGAGGTGAAGCCAGCTGCATACCGGTGGCCGCCACCGCCAAGAGCGGTCGCCACCGCACCGACGTCAGCCACACCTTTCGAGCGCAAGGACACCCGTAGATCCCCGAGATCGTCCTCCTTGACCACCATGGCGACCTCGGCCTCAGATGCTTTGCGCACCACGTCAATGATCGGCTCGACGAGATCGAAGGGCAGATCGTCTGGGGCTCGGTCGGCCGCCATGACAGCCGTCCAGACCAACCCATAGCCGGCCGCAGCCTCCGGCTCGAGCTGACAGCGGCCCAGCGCAGTGCCGAGAACGCCCAGGTAGCCGAACGGCACCGCATCGAAGACCGCTCGAGCGATCTCGTCGAACGCGATGCCGGTCTCCAGCAGCTCAGCGGCCAGGGCGTGGGTCTGCGGCGTCGTTCCGGCATAGCGGAATGACCCCGTGTCGGTGATGAGACCGGTGTAGAGGCAAGCCGCCGCGTCGGCGTCGACGTCGATCCCGAGTCGGCTGATGAGCTCGCGGGCGACCACCGCCGTCGCAGGAGCAGTGGTGTCCACCAGAGATACCTGACCGAACCCGTCGTAGCTGCGGTGGTGGTCGACCGCGACCAGCAGCGGCGCTTTCTCGGCCAACGGACGCAGCAGCCCGAGTCGGTCGCTGCTGCTGGCGTCGAAGGTGACCACGACGTCGGGATTGGGCGAGACCTCGGTGGCCGGAACCAGCAGCTGCTCGCCCGGCATCCAGGACAGGTTGGCAGGGACCACAAAGGGGTCGTCCCCGAACGACACCTCGATTCGAGGTACCTGGCCGTCGCCCCGCTGCGCGGCCAGCGCCAGGCCGACGCCCATCGCCGAACCCAACGCGTCCCCGTCCGGGCTCACGTGCCCGAGGAGCAGGATGGAGTGAGCGGACTGGATGGCGTCGACCGCTTGATCCCAGTCAGAGGAGGCAATCGGGCTCACGCCGAGGCGCCGCCCGTCTCATCGAGACCGTCGTCGTCGCCCTCGTGGCGATAGGGGTCGGCGTCGCCGGCGTACCTGGCCGCCGCCGCCTGCTCGTGGACGCGTTCGTCAGCGGCCTGAGCCTTCCGCAGAAGGTCATCAAGGTGGCGCGCGGTCTCCGGGATGGCATCGGCCACGAACGCGAGCGACGGCGTGTGCCGGACGCCGGTCTGCCGGCCCACCTCGGTGCGCAGCATGCCCCTGGCGCTCTCAAGGGCCTCGGCTGTGTCGGTCTGCTCGGTGTCGTCGCCCAGGACCGTGTAGAAGACCGTGGCCTCGCGCAGGTCACCGGTCACCCGAACATCGGTGATGGTGATGAAGCCCATTCGAGGGTCCTTGACGCGCCGCTCGATCGTCTCGGCCACAATCACCTGGATGCGCTCGGCCAGCCGCCGTGCTCTGGCATCAGTCTCGGTCATGATCACTCCTCGGACGCACCGCGGGGCGGGGATGTCGCTCAACCCCCACCCCGGCGGTGCCTGTCTGGTCGTCAGCTACGTGGGATCTCGCGCATCTCGTACGTCTCGATGACGTCGTCGACCTTGACGTCGTTGAAGTTGCCCAGGTTGATACCGCACTCGAAGCCCTCGCGGACCTCGGTCACGTCATCCTTGAAGCGACGGAGACCGGTGATCTCGACGCTCTCGGCCACCACCGCACCGTCGCGAATCACCCGCGCCTTGGTGCCCCGCTTGATCTCACCGGTACGGATGAGCGAGCCGGCGATGGTGCCGAACTTGCTCGAGCGGAAGACCTCACGCACCTCGGCCGTGCCCAGCTCAACCTCTTCGAACTCTGGCTTGAGCATGCCCTTCAGCGCGTTCTCGATGTCATCGATCGCCTGGTAGATCACCGAGTAGTACCGGATGTCGACGCCTTCACGCTCGCTCAGCTCGCGTGCCCGCCCTTCCGGTCGAACGTTGAAGCCGATGATGATTGCCTCGGACGCCGAGGCCAGCGTCACGTCGTGCTCAGTGATCGAGCCGACACCGCGGTGGATGATCCTCAGGTCGACGTCCTCGCCCACCTCCACCTTGAGGAGCGCATCTTCGAGCGCCTCGACCGATCCCGAGACATCGCCCTTCAGAATGAGGTTGAGGGTCTCGATCGCACCCTGCTCGAGGATCTTCTGCAGGTCTTCGAGGCTGACCTTCTTGCGGGTCTTGGCCAGCTGCGCATTGCGCTCGGCGGCCTGACGCTTCTCGGCAATCTGCCGAGCAGTGCGGTCGTCGGAGGCCACCAGGAACTTGTCGCCGGCGCGTGGAACAGACGTGAGTCCGAGCACCTGCACGGGACGGGAGGGGCCAGCCTCCTCGATGTGCTCGCCGTGCTCGTCGACCATGGCGCGGACGCGCCCGAATGCCTCGCCGGCCACGATCGCGTCTCCGACCCGGAGCGTCCCGCGCTGCACGAGCACGGTGCCGACCGGTCCTCGACCGCGGTCGAGGTGCGCCTCGATCGAAATTCCGCGCGCCTCGGTGTCTGGGTTGGCCCGCAGATCGAGAGCGGCGTCTGCCGTGAGCAGCACAGCCTCGAGGAGCTTGTCGATGTTCAGCCGGCTCTTCGCGGAGACGTCGACGAACATGGTCTCGCCGCCGTACTCCTCGGCCACCAGACCGAACTCGGTGAGCTGCTGACGAACCTTGGCCGGGTTGGCGCCTTCCTTGTCGACCTTGTTCACGGCCACCACGATCGGCACCTCGGCGGCAACCGCGTGGTTGAGTGCCTCGATGGTCTGCGGCATCACACCGTCGTCAGCTGCGACGACGAGGACGGCGATGTCAGTGACCTTGGCCCCGCGCGCACGCATGGCGGTGAACGCCTCGTGACCGGGGGTGTCGATGAAGGTGATGGCGCGATCGCGACCGTCGTGCGGCACGTGCACCTGGTAGGCGCCGATGTGCTGAGTGATGCCACCAGCCTCGTCGGCGACGACATCGGTGGACCTGACCGCGTCGAGCAGCTTGGTCTTTCCGTGGTCGACGTGACCCATCACCGTGACGACCGGTGGTCGCGCCTGCAGCGAGTCCTCGTCCTGGCCGGCAACCTCGGCATCGAGATCGATGTCGAACGACTCGAGCAGCTCGCGGTCCTCGTCCTCGGGGCTGACGATCTGGACGTCGTACCCGAGCTCGGCCGCGAGCAAGGCGAACGTGTCCTCGTCGAGCGACTGCGTGGCCGTTGCCATCTCGCCCAGTGTGAAGAGCACCTGCACCAGCGATGCCGGGTTGGCGTCGATCCGCTCGGCGAAGTCGGTGAGCGAGGCACCGCGCGGAAGCCGGACCGTCTCGCCTTGGCCGCGAGGAACCTGGACGCCGCCAATGGTCGGAGCCTGGAGGTTGTCGAGCTCTTGACGCCGCTGCTTGCGCGACTTGCGACCCCGCTGCTTGCTGCCGCCACGACCGAAGGCCCCCGCGGTCTGCCCACGACCCGCCGGCCGACCTCCGCCACCGGGACGACCGCCGTAGCCTCCGCCACCGGGACGACCGCCTGCAGGGGCGCCACCAGGAGCACCGCCAGGGCGACCGGCACCACCGGGTGCGCCGGGACGGCCGGCGCCAGCGGGAGCGCCGGGACGACCGCCTGGGCCACCTCGTCCGGGAGCGCCAGGGCGCCCGGCCGGGGCGGGACGTCCTGGCATCATGCCGGGGTTGGGGCGGGAACCGGTGGTGCCGGGACGTGGCGCGGCCGGTCGAGGAATGCCGGCGTCCCGGCTGGTGTACGGGTTGTTGCCGGGACGCGGCGCGGCCGGTTTGACCGTACCGGCGTCCTTGCTCATGAAGGGGTTGTTCCCTGGTCGCGGACCGGCCGGGCGCGCTGGCACCTCAGCGTCGGTCACCGTCGGTTCCGCCGTCACCGCTGGCGGTGCCTCAACCACAGCTGGGGGCGGTGCCTGGACCACCGGAGGCGTCTCAGCGACGGGGGCCGAAACCTCCGCCGGGGACGGGGTCTTGGTGGCCGTCTTCTTCGCGGCGGCCTTCTTGGTGGTCTTCTTCGCCGGAGCGGCATCTGCCGCCGGCTGCGCGGGGAAGACCTCTTTCAGCTTGCGAACGACTGGGGCCTCAACCGTCGACGACGCCGACCTGACGAACTCACCCATGTCTTGGAGCTTGGCCAGAACGACCTTGCTCTCTACTCCGAGCTCCTTGGCGAGCTCGTACACCCGGACCTTAGCCACTGCTCTCCTGTTCCCAAGGTCCAGGCCTGGTGGCGTGGACCGTTAGTACGTCGACATGCTCATTGCTGCGCGCTCATCGCGTGCTCGTCGCCATCTCGCCCTGCTTTCGGTCGGTCTCCGCGGCGGAGACGCATCACTGCTGTCAGAGGAACTGCTCGATCTGGTCACGCACCGGACCGACGTCGAGGCGGCCCGCGAGCCGGAGGGCTCGAGGCAGCGCACGTCGCCGTTCGGCGAGGTCCAGACAGGTCAGGGAGGGGTGCACGTATGCACCTCGCCCTGGGAGCCGGCGGTCGGGGTCGAGCGAGGCGATCCACTCGTCGGAGTGCTCCACCTCACGCGGCCGGGCCACCACCCGCACCAACTCGGACTGGGGCGCCCGCATGCGGCATCCCACGCACATACGCACAGGAGACGTCGCCGACGGGCGGTCAGCCACAGAGCACTCTACCCCGTCAGCTCGCCGACTCGTCGCTCGGCGGTGCCGGCGGGGCGTCGACAGGGCGCGGCGCGGTGTCCGACACGATGTCGATGCGCCATCCGGTGAGCCTGGCGGCGAGGCGGGCATTCTGCCCCTCACGGCCGATGGCGAGGGAAAGCTGGTAGTCGGGCACCACGACCTGGGCCGCCCGCGCATCAGCGTCGACCACGGTGACCGAGGAGACCCGGGCCGGAGAGAGGGCGTGGCCGACGAAGTCGGCCGGGTCGGCAGACCAGTCGACGATGTCGATCTTCTCTCCGTGCAGCTCGGCCATGACGGCTCGAACCCTCGACCCCATCGGGCCGATGCAGGCACCCTTGGCCCCCAACCCCGGCTTGTGCGACTGCACGGCGATCTTGGTGCGATGGCCGGCCTCGCGGGCAATCGCGGCGATCTCCACCGACCCGTCGGCGATCTCGGGCACCTCGAGCGCGAACAGGGCCTTGACCAGACCCGGGTGCGTGCGAGACACCGTGACGATCGGTCCGCGACCGCCCTTGCGGACGCCGACCACATAGCAGCGCAGCCGCTCACCATGTACGTACTGCTCACCCGGAACCTGCTCGGCGGCGGGCAGCTGCGCTTCGAGAGGCCCCAGGTCGATGAGGACGGTCTGCGGATCGGGGCCTTGCTGGATCACGCCCGAGACCAGATCTCCGTCCCGACCTGACCAGGCGCCGAAGCTGGCCTCGTCCTCGGCATCACGCAGTCGCTGCAGGATCACCTGACGCGCCGTGGTGGCGGCCACTCGACCGAACCCCTCCGGGGTGTCGTCCCACTCACGCAGAACAGCTCCCTCGTCGTCGGTCTCGGCGGCGTAGACCGTCACGTGGCCACTCGTGCGATCGAGTTCGACCCGAGCGTTCGGATGTGCCCCCGGTGTGTGCTGGTAGGCGGTCGCGAGAGCACCTTCGATGGCCTCGACAACGACGTCGAGAGGGATCTCCCGCTCGTTGACCAGCGACCGAAGTGCGCCCATGTCGATATCCATCAGTGCTCTCCCTCGGCCGCCGCGGCACCGGTGCTGCTCGACCGGTTGAACTCGACCTCGACGTGGGCCTCGGTGACCTCGCCATAGGGCACCGTGAGCTGGGGTGGTCGCTCGGGGACGCCGCCGAGGGTGACTACGGTGTCGTCGCACGCGACGATGCGTCCGACCACGACGTCACCATCGGTGAGTGTCACCCGCACGAGGCGTTCGACATTGCGACGCCAGTGACGCGGAAGCACGAGCGGTCGCCCCACGCCCGGCGACGAGACCTCGAGCACGTAGGGCTGCTCGCCCATCGCATCTGTTTCATCGAGGGTGGCAGAGAGAGTGGCGGTGAGCGCGGCGATGTGGTCGAGGGTGACGCCACCATCTCGATCGACCAGGACTCGTACGAGGCGGCGTCGCCCGGCCGGCTGCACCTCTACGGCCTCGATGTCGAACCCCTCAGCAGCGACGACGGGTGTCAGCACACGTTCAACCCGGTCGGCAACAGCAGACATCGTGGCCTCCGCCCATTCTGTTGTGTGGTGCTGGTTGTGTCCTGGTGGTGCCGTGCCACTGTACCCGGCGACCGTGGAATGCTGACCCGCGTGTTCCCGCCCGTGGCTGCCGTTACCCGCCGCCGTCTCCTGATCGGTGTGACGGCGATCCCTCTCGCGCTGACCGCCAGCGCGTGCACCGAAGACCCGCCGGTCGAGCTGCCGGTCGACCCCGATCGGGCTGCGCTGCTGTCGGCTCTGGAGACCGAGCTCGCCCTGCGACGGGTGATCACGTCGTGGACGCCTTCCAGGGCTGATGACCAAGGAGCCGCCCTGCTCGTGGTCGACTCTCACGTCGCGGCCCTCTCGGGGGCGCTTGGCGGCGCCGCTGAAACCGCAGAGTCGCCGAGCGAGTCGTCGTCAGCGTCACCGTCGACCTCGTCGTCGACAGCGTCGACCCCCAGCACCGCCGAGGTCCGCAGCGCCGTTGACGCCGCCGCCGACGCCCACAGCCGCGCACTCCGAGACATCGGGCAGCGTGTCACGCCACTCGTCGCGGCAGTTGCCGCATCAGACGCAGCTCTTGGGGCGTCCCTGCGAGGACAGCGCCCATGAGTGACGATCTGGACCTTTGGCAGCAGACGCTGGTCGCCGAGCACGCCGCGATCTGGGGTTTCGGGCTCGTGGGTGCTGCCACACCCACAGACCTGCCGGCCCAGGCGGCCCTTGATGCCCATCGGCGTCGACGCACGCGATGCTCCGATGAGATCGTCGACCTCGGTGGCGACCCCGTCGCGTCCGCCCCCTCCTACGACGTCGCAGCGCCACCGAACGTGCGAGCTGCCAGGCGTCTGGCGGCCGACCTCGAGAACGCCTGCTCGGTGACGTACGCGGCCCTCGCCGGTGCCGACGACCGGGGCAGCCGCCTGCAGGGCGCGCAGTGGCTGCGTGAGAGTGCCGTCGCCATCTGGGCGTGGAGCGGGGTCGTGCCAGACCTTCCCGGGATCAGCCAGCGCACTCAGCAATGAGCGACTGAAGCGCTTCGCCTGACGGCACGTCACGCCGATCTCCGGAAGCACGGTCGCGTACCTCGATCACGCCTTCGCTGAGATTCTTCCCGACGACGGCAATTGTCGGCATGCCGAGGAGCTCGGCGTCCTTGAACTTCACGCCGGGTGAGACGCCCTTACGGTCGTCGAAGAGCACCCGCACGCCGGCCTCGTCGAGGTCACGCGCGAGCCGATCGGCGAAGTCGTACACCCCTGGGTCCTTGCCAGTGGCCAACAGGTGCACGTCGGCCGGTGCGACCTCGCGGGGCCAGATGATTCCGATGTCGTCATGGGAGTTCTCGACGATCGCGGCGACAGCGCGCGAGACCCCGATGCCGTATGAGCCCATCGTGACAGTGACCAGCTTGCCGTTCTCGTCGAGCACCTTGAGCCCGAGGGCCTCGGCATACCGACGGCCCAGCTGGAAGATGTGTCCCATCTCGATACCGCGAGCGGTCTCCAACGGTCCCCCGTCGCGCGGGCACAGGTCACCCTCGCGCACCTCCGCGGCCTCGATGACGCCGTCAGGTGTGAAGTCGCGTCCGGCCACGAGGTCGAGCACATGCCGACCGTCCTGGTCGGCGCCCGTGACCCAGGAGGTGCCATCGGCGATTCGCGGATCGACCAGGAACCGGATGCCTGACGGGTTGTCCGAACCCAGCGCACCTGGACCGATGTAGCCCTTCATCAACGAGGGAATGGCTGCGAAGTCGTCCTCGGTGAAGGCAACCAGCTCAGCCGGCTCGACCTGGGCCTGCAGGCGCTTCTCGTCAACCTCTCGATCGCCGGGCACGCCAACCGCAAGTGGCTGCCGACTTCCATCGGGCTGCTTCAGCATCACCACCACGTTCTTCAGCGTGTCGGCTGCGTGCCATGGACGGTCGTCGCGGGGAAAGGCGGCATTCAGGTGGTCCACGAGGGAATCGATGGTCGGGGTATCCGGTGTGTCCTCCACGTGCGCTGCCGGCAGACCGTCGAAGGGGACGATGTCCACGGGCCGAACGGTGACGGCCTCGACGTTTGCGGTGTAGTCGCACGTCGTGCAGCGGACGTAGGTGTCCTCACCGTTCTCGGCCGTGGCCAGGAACTCCTCGCTGGCCGAACCGCCCATCGCACCGGCCATGGCGTCGACAATCACGTAGTCGAACCCGAGCCGGTCGAAGATTCTGACGTAGGCGTCGCGGTGGGCTTGGTAGGACCGGCTCAACGACTCGTCGTCGATGTCGAACGAGTACGAGTCCTTCATGACGAACTCGCGGCCACGCAGGATCCCGGCCCTAGGGCGCTGCTCGTCGCGATACTTCGTCTGAATCTGGTAGAGCCACACGGGCAGGTCTTTGTACGACGAGTAGAGATCCTTCACCAGCAGCGTGAACATCTCCTCGTGCGTCGGCCCGAGGAGGTAGTCGGCGCCCTTGCGATCCTTGAGGCGGAAGATGTTGTCCCCGTACTCGGTCCAGCGGTTGCTCGCCTCATACGGCTCGCGAGGCAGCAGCGCCGGGAAGTGGACCTCCTGGGCCCCCATGGCGTTCATCTCGTCGCGCACGATCCGCTCGACATTGCGGAAGACCTCGTATCCCAGCGGCAGCCAGCTGTAGATGCCGGGGGCAGCTCGGCGGATGTACCCAGCCCGCACCAACAGCCGATGACTCGGCACCTCCGCATCAGCGGGGTCCTCGCGGAGCGTCCGGAGGAAGAGGGTCGACATCCGCAACAGCACAGGAACTCCTTGTCGATGACCGGTATCGGGGGCCTACTCTCCCACCCATGGCCGATGAACCGACACTCGATATCGATGAAAGGCCAGATCCGCTGCCCGCGCACGGTCGCCCCTTCGTCCCCAGCGACTTCCAGACGCCCTCACCACCACGCAGCGAGACTTTCTGGCTCGAGCCGTTGGGGCTACAGCACAACGACGCCGACTATGCCGCCTGGACGTCGTCGATGGAGCACATCCATGCCACGCCCGGCTTCAGCCAGAGCCGGTGGCCGCACCCGATGACCCTGGACGAGAACGCAGCCGACCTGCGCATGCACGCCGACCACTTCGACCGCCGTCTGGGATTCACCTACACGGTCCGGGCCACCGGCGACGACGACGTCATCGGGTGCGTCTACATCTACCCCAGTGGCGACAGCGACGTCGACGCGTCCGTGCGTTCCTGGGTGCGGGCATCCCACGCCGAGCTCGACGCCGAGCTCTGGCGAGTGGTGAGCAGCTGGCTCGCCGACCAATGGCCCTTCGACGGGGTCGACTACGCCGCCCGATGACGCCCGACCCCGACCGGGCTGGCACAGATCAAGAACAGGTACAGATCAGAACAGGACAGTCGCGAACGTGCTGTGCGCCTCAAAACCCACGCGGTCGTATGCGATCCGGGCCGCCTCGTTGTACTCGTTGACGTACAGGCTCACCGTGGGAACGAACCGCTCGCGGGCATACCGAACCACCGAGGCCATCCCCGGGGCAGCCAGGCCTTGGCCTCGGCGCTCGGGCTGCACCCATACGCCCTGCACCTGGCAGGCCAGGGACGAGACCGACCCCAGCTCGGCCTTGAACACGACGTTGCCGTTCTCGATCCGCGCCAGCGCCCGGCCGGCCAGGACCAGCTCACGCACCCGGGCCCGGTAGAGGGAACCGTCACCAGCGGAGACAGGTGAGACTCCGACCTCCTCGGTGAACATCGCCACGCAAGCCGGCAGCAGGATGTCCAGCTCGTCTTCGCGCACGGGTCGGACGCCGTCGTCACCGTCGATGGCGGGGTCACCGTTGATCGCCAGCACCGGCTGGTTGTCGCGCACGTCGCGCGCCGGGCCCCACGACTCCTCGAGGGCCTGCCACAGCGACAGAACCTGCTGCCGAGGCCCGACGATCGAGGAACAGCGACGTCCGCGTCGACGCGCCCGCTCGGCAAATGCGGCTATGGCCGACGGATCGGCGGCGTCGGGAACCAGATTGGCTCCTGCGTAGCACAGCCCCGACCAGCGACGTCCTTCTCCGAACCCCCACAGCTCTCCGCCGAGGCGCCACGAGTGCTGCAGTGCCGCCTCGATCCTGGCGGCAGCAAAGACGTTGCCCACTGGGTCGGAGGCCAGATGCTCAGCAGCTGCCGCCAGATCAGCGGCACCCAGGACCCGCAGCGCCGAGACGGCGGGGGCTGGCGGTTCGGCGTGGGTGGTCATCTCAACCCACGACCACCTCGGCGGCCTGGCCGCTCTCGGGGTCGACGCCCATCTCCTCCGCCAGGCGCAGTGCCTCCTCGATCAAGGTCTCAACGATCTCGGCCTCGGGAACGGTCTTGATCACCTCTCCGCGAACGAAGATCTGACCCTTTCCGTTCCCGGACGCCACCCCCAGGTCGGCCTCCCTGGCCTCCCCCGGCCCGTTGACGACGCATCCCATCACCGCAACGCGTAGCGGAACGTTCAGACCTTCCAGTCCGGACGTCACCTGCTCGGCCAACGTGTAGACGTCGACCTGCGCACGTCCGCAGCTCGGGCACGACACGATCTCGAGGCCGCGCTCCCGCAGACCCAACGACTCGAGGATCGCGATGCCCACCTTGACCTCCTCGACCGGAGGCGCCGACAAGGACACCCTGATCGTGTCTCCGATGCCTTCGGCGAGCAGCGCACCGAAAGCAACGGCCGACTTCACCGTCCCCTGGAACGTGGGTCCCGCCTCGGTGACGCCGAGGTGGAGCGGGTAGTCGCACTGCTCGGAGAGCTGACGGTAGGCAGCCACCATGACCACCGGATCGTGGTGCTTGACCGAGATCTTGATGTCACCGAAGCCATGCTCTTCAAAGAGCGAGCACTCCCACAGGGCCGACTCCACGAGCGCCTCAGGAGTGGCCCGGCCGTACTTGGCGAGCAGGCGCGGGTCGAGTGATCCCGCGTTCACCCCGATCCGGATGGGCACACCGGCCTCTCCGGCTGCCCTGGCGATCTCGCCGACCTTGTCGTCGAACTGCTTGATGTTGCCCGGGTTGACCCGGACCCCGGCACAGCCGGCGTCGATCGCAGCGAAGACGTACCGCGGCTGGAAGTGGATGTCGGCGATGACGGGGATCTGCGATTTCGCGGCGATGACGGCCAACGCGTCGGCGTCGTCCTGGCTCGGGCAGGCCACCCGCACGACCTGGCATCCGGATGCCGTGAGCTCGGCGATCTGTTGCAGAGTCGCGTTGACATCGGCGGTGACCGTCGTCGTCATCGACTGGACCGACACGGGGGCATCTCCGCCGACCGGTACCGGGTGGGTGGGGTGTCGAAGGACGATCTGCCTCGTCGGTCGCCGGGGAGCCAGCGGTTTTGGCGGCGGAGCAGGGACGCCGAGGGCAACGGTCATACCAGCAGTATCCCTTGAGTCGACCGTCCTGACCCGCTCAGGTTCCTTTAGTTGAGCGCAATCGGGTTGACGATGTCGGCGTAGATCAGCAGCACCGACATGCCGATCAGCAGGAAGGCCACGGTATAGGCGACCGGCAGCATCCTGGCCACGTCCACCGGGCCGGGATCGGGCCGCCCGCGCGCCTTGGCGATCTGCCGCCTCGACCCCTCGTAGAGGGCGCCCGCGACGTGCCCGCCGTCCAGCGGCAGCAGCGGGATCAGGTTGAAGAAGAACAGGGCCATGTTCAGCGCGGCGAGCAGGGTGAGCCAGTTCGCGACCTTCCACCCGACCGTGGCCTGGTCCTCAGCCACCGCGACGCTGAACTTTCCGACCCCGACGACGCTGACCGGCCCGGTCGGGTCGCGCTCCTGGTTGCCGAAGGCCGCCTGCCAGACACCCACCATCTTGCTGGGGATGGACACGATCGCCTGACCCGAACGTGACACGAACTCCCACATCCGTTGCGGAACGGCGGTGATCGACGAGCGTTGCTGCTCGACGCTCGGGCTCAGTCCGATGAATCCGGCCGTCACGACAGCGTTGGGGTTGTCAGGGTCGGGCACCTCGGTGCTTCCGACGGTGACGGGGACCTCGATCGACGTCCCATCGCGGTCGACGGTGAGCACGATCTCTTCACCCGGCTGCGCGCGGATGACATCGACGACGTCGAGCCAGTCGGTGTAGGCGACGCCGTCAACGGCCACGATCGTGTCGCCGGCGGCGAGGCCTGCGGCGGCCGCAGGGCTCCGTGGGTCAGCGTCCGTGCACTCGTCGACGACGTTGGACGGCACGCAGGGGGCCACCTCGCCGACTGTGGTCGTCAGGGTCGGAACCCCCAGCACCACCAGGGCCGCGGTGTAGAGCAGACCGGCCAGGAACAGGTTCATGGTGGGTCCGCCCAGCATGACGACCAGCTTCTGCCGCACCGGTAGCTGGTAGAACGCCCGATGCTCCTCACCGGCTCTGATCTCTTCGACCGACGTGCGTCGGGCGTCCTCGATCATGGACTGGAACGGACCGGTGCTCGAGGCCGCGAGCACCAGCTCACCTTCGCGGTTGCGGTGCGGTGGGAACATCCCCACCATCCGGATGTACCCGCCGAACGGGACAGCCTTGACCCCGTACTCGGTCTCTCCTCGCACCCGGGACCACATGGTCGGCCCGAACCCGACCATGTACTGCGTTACCCGTACGCCGAAGCGCTTCGCCGGAAGCAGGTGGCCCACCTCGTGCAGGGCGATCGAACCGAGAACACCGATGGCAAACACGGCAAGACCGATCAGTCCCGCACCGCTCACCGTGGTCTCCTTCCTCCGGACCCGCTGATGTCCTCGTCGACTCCGAGCAGCTGGCGCGCACGCGTGCGAGCCCAGCGATCGGCGTCCATCACCTGGTCAACGGTAAGCGACAATCGCCTTGCATCCGAACTGACGGCCACCAGGTGCTCGTCGAGGACGGCTGCGACCGTGTCCACGATGGCCAGGAAGTCAGTGGTGCCGTCGAGGAAAGCCGCTACGGCAGCCTCGTTCGCCGCATTGAAGACGGCCGGGGACGTGCCGCCTGCGGCCCCGGCCCGTCTGGCGAGGCCAACGGCTGGAAAGGCTTCCTGGTCGAGCGGGAAGAACTCCCACGTCGTCGCCGCCGTCCAGTCGAGGGCAGGCGCAGCGTGCGGCACCCGATCGGGCCACGCCAAACCCAACGCGATCGGCAGCTTCATGTCGGGCGGACTGGCCTGGGCGAGGGTAGACCCGTCGACGAACTCGACCATCGAGTGCACGATCGACTGCGGGTGCACCACTACCTCGATGCGGTCGAACGGAATGCCGAACAGCAGATGCGCCTCGATGACCTCCAGGCCCTTGTTGACCAGCGTTGCAGAGTTGATGGTGACCAGTGGCCCCATGTCCCACGTGGGGTGGTCAAGCGCCTCGACCGGTGTCACGCGGCCCAGCTCACCCCGGTTCCGTCCGCGGAACGGGCCACCGCTGGCCGTGACCACGAGTCGGCGCACTTCACCGGAGTCTCCTCCCCTCAGGCATTGCGCAAGGGCTGAGTGCTCGGAGTCGACGGGCACGATCTGACCGGGGGCCGCCGCGGCCGTCACCAGGGGGCCACCGATGATCAGCGACTCCTTGTTGGCCAGCGCCAGACGTCGTCCCGCCGTCAGCGCGGCCAGGGTCGGACGCAGCCCGGCTGACCCCTCCATGCCGTTGAGCACGATATCGCTGGGCCAGGCCGCCACCTCGCTGGCTGCATCCGGGCCCACGATGAGCACAGGGTTGACCCCGACGTCCTTCAGGGCCGCCCGGACCGAGTCGGCCGACGACGCATCGGCCACCCCGACCGCCGCAACCTGCAATCGGGCTGCCTGGTCAGCCAACAGCCGCGGCTGCCCGCCCTTGGCGGCCAGTGCAACGACGCGGAAGGCCTTCGGGTTCTGCTCGACGACGTCGATGGCCTGGGTCCCGATCGACCCGGTCGATCCGAGCAAGGTGACTGAGCGCACCCGCTCAGTCTGACAGTGCAGCAGCCTGGCGTGACGCGTACCCGGCGACACCCTCGGATCGGAGCCCCCATGGACCAGGACCTGGTGGACAAGGCACTCGACACGGCACAGCGGGTCGTGGCAGTGGAGCGATCTCGTCCAACGGACCCGGAAACGTCAAGCATCCGCGTCCTCGACAGCGACGAGTTGTAGTCACCGCCGCTCCATCGCTGCTGGTCAGCTGCGACTCCGTCCGTTACAGGGTCAGCCCCGTCAGCACCATGACGCGCTCCTCGGTGAAGTCGGTCATGGCATACGCGACGCCTTCGCGTCCGACACCGGACTCCTTGACTCCCCCGTAGGGCATCTGGTCTGCCCGATAGCTCGGAACGTCTCCGATGATGACGCCACCGACATGCAGCTCGGAGAAGAAGCGGAAGGCCGTGCGGGTGTCCTTGGTGAAGACCCCCGTCTGCAGCCCGAATCGCGAGTCGTTGACGGCTTCGATCGCGCCGTCGACACCGTCCACGGGGGCCAGGACCACGACAGGACCGAACACCTCCTCGCACCAGACCTTGGCGTTCTCGGGCACGTCGACGAGCACGGCTGGGGAGACCGCCGCTCCCTCGCGCGCACCGCCGGTGAGCAGCTTGGCTCCCCCGTCGACGGCTTCGTCGATCCAGTCACAGACCCGGCGAGCGGCGTTCTCGTCGACGAGCGGCCCCACCTCGGTCCGCGGGTCGGTGACGTCTCCGGTGGCTAGGTTCTCGACGTGGCCAACCACTCGTGCCACGACGTCCTCGTAGATCGGCCGGTCGACCAGGACCCGCTGCACCGAGATGCAGGACTGCCCTGCCTGGTAGTTGGCGAACAACGCGATCCGCTCGGCGGCCCAGTCAAGGTCAGCGGCGGCGCTGAAGTCGCTGAGCACGACCGCGGCGGCGTTGCCCCCCAGCTCGAGCACAACGTGCTTTCCGGGCACCGCCTCGCGAATCGCGTAGCCGACCGGTGCCGACCCGGTGAACGAGATGATCGGCAGACGTGGGTCGGCCACCAGCTCGGGCATGCGGTCGTTCGGTACCGGGAGCACCGACCACATGCCGGCGGGCAGCTCGGTCTCAGCCAGCAGCTCGCCGAGCAACAGCGCCGACAGTGGCGTCGCAGGCGCCGGCTTGATCAGGATCGGTGAGCCGACCGCAATGGCGGGAGCCACCTTGTGGGCGACGAGGTTGAGCGGGAAGTTGAACGGCGCGATGCCCAACACCGGGCCCTTTGGCACACGCTTGACCAGGGCCAACCGACCGTCAGCGGCCGTCTCGGTGTCCAGACGCTGGACGTCGCCACTCCACCGCCGGGCCTCCTCAGCTGCCCACCGAAAGACGCTGGCAGCTCTGGTCACCTCGATGCGCGACCACTTGATCGGCTTGCCGTTCTCCGACGTGATGACGGCAGCGAACTCGTCCAGCCGCTCGAGCAGCCGGGCGGCAACGTGTGCGAGGGCATCAGCACGTTGCCCGAGCGTGAGGAGCTGTGCCGGAACCCGGGCGCTGTCGAGCGCCGCCACCGCCCGCTCGACCTGATCGGGGGTGGGGATGCTCACCGACGCCACCTCGACCCCGTCGGGGCCGGTCACCGGGCGCTGCTCGTCACCGGTCGCGCGCACTCCCGCCAGCCAGAAGGGCTGCGGGTCTGCGGACCGGGTGGTCACCTGTGACGACATGACGCTCCTTGATGGCTCAGTGGTCGCACGGCTCGGGGTTCTCACTGCTCGTGCTGTTGCCACGGTACGGAGGCAGCGCCTGGCGACCGTTGGACATAACGGCAGAGTCAAGGCGTCCTCATGGCCGAAGTGTCACCCGTCGGTGTGCTCGGCATCGCGGTCACGAACGGCCAGAGCCACCCAGAGCTCCGCCCGCAGGTCCGGGTCGTCAAGCGGACGCTCCAGCAGCTCCTCGACCCGTTTCATCCGGTATCGGAGGGTGTGCCGGTGGACCCCGAGGCTGTTCGCGGCGGCGTCCCACTGGCCGTGGTGGGCCAACCACGCGCGCACCGAGGCGACCAGATCACCGCGTTCGCGACTCTCCAACGGTCCCAGCAAGGCGTCGGCGAAACCTCGGGCCGCCTCCTCGTCGACCAGGCCGACCAGACCGTCCCTTGCCAAGTCACCGAACAGGCGGATGCCACCGGGCCCAGCGGCAGCGAGGGCACGACGAGCCTGCCGAAGGCCGTCGCCCAACCCGGCGACCGGCACCGCATCGCTGACGCCCCACGCGAGGGTTCCCGCCGCCGTTCCTGCCACGGGTACCGGGGGCGTCGGGGGGGCTGCCGCCGGTTGCACGACGACCGCTCGACCGTCGGAGAAGGCAGCCCCACGCCAGCCGTCGGTGGGGTCGGACTCCTCCACCTGTTCGACCAGTGCCAACAGGTCAGCGGGTGCGCCGTCGGCAACCAGGACGCGTACCGGGCCTGACAGGAGTTCGTCCCAGCCCACGCCCGCGACCGGCAACCGGTCGGCGGGAGTGCCGTCGGCGAGCAGCGCCAGAAGAGCCGAGCGCAGGTCTCGGCGAGCGGTGTCCGTGCCCACGGACCGTTCCATGGCCAACGACACCAGAGCCACGCCGACATTGATCAGCGCGAGATCGGCGGTGGCGAACGACGCCTTCCTCGCGACCGCGAGGTAACCGCGTACCCGACCCGCGGGTGCCAGCGGCTGCAGGACGATGTGCATGCCATCGAGCTCGAGCGCGGCCGAACTGCGTGGACCCCGCTGGCGCATCCGGTCGATCTCGGGCTCGAGCTCATCGACCCAGGCGGCGGCGTCGCGAGGAGCGGCGTGCAGCAGGAGGCCAAGGGGGTCGAGCAGGACGAGCTCGGCATCAAGCACACCGGCGAGCCGGGCCACGACAGCCGCCGCCCCCTCGGGAGCTAGCGCGGCCCGCGTCAGGTCGCGCTGTGCTTCGACGGTGCGCGTCACAGCTTCGTACTCAGCCGCGGCCAGCAGGTCGGAGACCGCTCGGCTCACGGCAATGAAAGGCGTCGGCTCTGGCACCTCGAGCAGCGGAAGCGCTCGGCCCTCAGCGGCGGACACCAGCCCGGGGGGCACTCGGTCATAGGTCAGGCCCACCCCGATGCCCAGTGCGCTCACTCCGGCCCGGCTCAGCCGCTCGACGAACGCGTCCCAGTCGTCGTCCCCCAGGCGCAGCCCCGTGGTCAGCAGCAGCTCACCACCCTCGAGATAGGGAGTCGGGTCCTGCAGCTCGCTGACTGCCACCCAGCTCACCGGAGCATCGATCGCCGACCGCCCCGCCCGCAGCACCAGGCCCAACGAGGTGATGCCCAGGATGGTGCGGACAGAAGGTGCCACGACGACCTCCGTGCTCGGCGAATGATCACTGGACGTTTCGTCCTATGGTAGCGACCAGATTGTCCACAATGGTGCGGAGGCAAGGCGGGGTCGCCCGACGTACAGTGGCAGGGCGCCCGGCACGCCGGTGGGCCGCGTGCCACCGCACAGCGGCAACGTCACCCGAAAGCGAGTCTGACCATGCCCGTTTCCTCGAACGTCTCGACGCCGGTGAGTGCCGGAGGACCTGGCCTCCCCCAGGAGCGCCGCGTCGTCACCGCCATCCCCGGTCCGCGGTCGGCCGAGCTGCTCGCACGCAAGCAGTCGGCCGTGTCCGACGGCGTCGGCACCGTCCTGCCGGTCTTCGTCAAGGCAGCGGGCGGCGGCGTCATCGTCGACGTCGACGACAACAGCCTGATCGACCTCGGCGCCGGCATCGCCGTCGTGAACGTCGGCAACGCTGCTCCGTCTGTTGTGGCCGGTATTCAGGAGCAGGCAGCCGCCTTCACCCACACCTGCTTCATGGTCACCCCCTACGAGGGGTACGTGGCGGTCGCCGAGAAGCTCAACGCGCTCACCCCTGGTGACCATGACAAGAAGACGGCGCTGTTCAACTCGGGAGCGGAGGCAGTCGAGAACGCTGTCAAGATCGCCCGCTACGCCACCGGTCGTTCGGCCGTCGTGGTCTTCGAGCACGCCTACCACGGGCGCACCAACCTGACCATGGCCCTCACCGCGAAGTCCATGCCTTACAAGTACAACTTCGGTCCGTTCGCCGGCGAGATCTATCGAGTGCCGCTGTCGTACCCGTTCCGCTGGCCGACCGGCGCCGACAATGCCGGGCGCGAAGGCCTTGAGCAGGCCATCAGCAAGATCGAGAAAGAGATCGGCGGCGATCAGGTAGCCGCGATCCTGATCGAGCCGATCGCCGGTGAGGGCGGGTTCATCGTTCCAGGGGAAGGCTTCTTGTCGGGTCTGGCCGAGTACGCCGCCTCCAAGGGGATCGTCTTCATCGCCGACGAGGTGCAGACCGGTTTCGCCCGTACCGGAGACATGTTCGCCTGCGAGCACGAGGGCGTCGTACCCGACATCATCACGACCGCAAAGGGCATCGCCGGCGGCATGCCGCTGGCCGCGGTCACCGGTCGAGCCGACCTCATGGACGCCGTACACGTCGGCGGTCTCGGCGGGACGTACGGCGGGAACCCGGTGGCGTGTGCTGCCGCACTGGGCGCAATGGCTGCCATCGAGGAGCACGACCTGGTTGCGAAGGCCCGCAGAATCGGCGAGATCATGCTCCCCCGCTTGGCCGAGATGCAGTCCAAGTACCCGATCATGGGCGACATCCGTGGACGTGGAGCGATGATCGCGGTCGAGCTGGTGAAGCCGGGAACCCTTGAACCCGCGACCGAGCAGATCGCCGCCATCGTCAAGCAGTGCCACTCCGAGGGTGTCCTGGTGCTGACGGCGGGAACGTACGGGAACGTGCTCCGGTTCCTGCCGCCGCTGACGATGCCCGAGGCGCTGCTCGACGAGGCACTGACGATCCTCGACAAGGCCTTCGCCTCAGCTTCCTGACCGACCGGGGCTCGGCCCGAGCACACATTCGCCCCCCGCATCACCCGTTCGGCGTACGGTATGCCCACGGCCGGGCGACCTGAGTGGCCGCCGCCCCTAGGTGGCCTTCATCTGGGGTTTGGCGATGCCGACACTGGTACGGGGTCGTGACGACGAGGGGGATGAGGTGAACGCAACCCATGACTACTGCCCACCTGGGTGCTGCGACGCCAGTGGCCTCGCCCACCTCGAAGGTCCTGCCTGACCCTGATGAGTGCCGAGCCCTGGTCACCAGAGCTCTGCATCACGGTGCCCCGTCGATGGTCTCCCAGCCGATCCTCGGACTCTCGTCAGGCCGCGTCGTCGCCTATGAGGCGCTGGCCAGGTTCGGCCCAGAGCTTCCGTCGTACTCCCCCGATGTCTGGTTCGCGATGGCACACGAGTGTGGGCTGGGAGCCATGTTCGAAGCTCGCGCAGTTGACCTTGCCCTTCGAGCCGGTGCCCAGCGCCCCTCGGGGACCCTCCTGTCGGTCAACGTCAGTCCGTCTGTGCTCAGCGCCCCTGAACTGCACGACGTGCTGCCGTTCGACTTGTCCGGTCTCCAGTTCGAGATCACAGAGCGGGAAGTGGTCCAAGACGCCGACCGTTTCCACATGGTGCTCAAGGCAGTCCGTGACCGCGGTGCCTCCGTGGCCGTCGATGACGTTGGCGAGGGCTATGCGGGCCTGCAGCGGGTGCTCGAGCTCTCTCCCGACGTGATCAAGCTCGATCGCTCGCTGGTGACCGGCATCGAGTCAGAGCCGGTCAAGGCTGCCCTGGTCGAGGCAATCGCCCGGTACGCGGCCAAGGCCGGGGCTGAGGTGTGCGCCGAGGGCGTCGAGAACCTCGACGACCTGTACGTCTTGGCCGATCTCGACGTGGCCCAGGCCCAAGGTTGGGTCATCGGGATGCCATCGCCCACCTTCGAGCCGGCCAGCGAAGCGGCCACACTTACCTGCCAGAGCTCGTTCCAGCGCACCCTGGCCCTCGGTTCTCGGGCGCCTGGGCAAGACACCACAGCCCTTGAGCGCCTGCTCGCGGACCTGGTCAACTGCACCGACCTCGACAGCCTCGCCCGAATGACGGGTCCGATCGGTGATCACCTCCGGTGCGATCTCGCCGAGATCTCGTTGCTCGGCACCGATGGCGACTTCATCCAAGGCATCGGGGCCTTGTCCTGGCGCCCTGAGGACCACATCTACCCGCTCGCCGACTACCCCGTGACCCGACACTGCCTCGAGAGCCTGGAGATCATGACGGTCGACCTGGCCGACCCAGGTGCTGACGAGGCAGAACGCCGATGGATGACCACCGAGGGCGTCACCACGATGATCGGGCTGCCAGTGCTGGCTGCCGGAACTGTGGTCGGGCTGCTGGAGTGCTCACGCGCTGTCGCCACCCCGTGGTCGCGCGTTCAGCTACGTCACGCCCGGATCATCGCGACCGTTCTGGGGCCCGTGATCCGCACACTGCAGGCCCAGGAACGGCCCTAGGCCGGGGTCTCCTCGCGCAAGCCCCACGGAGACCCGTACTCCTCCAGCTTGTCCAGGAACGGCTTGGGCGCAAAGGCCTCCGGGCCGAGCACTCCAGTGCCCGACCACGTTCCGTCGGCAAGAAGCTCGAGGGCGACCACCGGGTTGATCGCGGTCTGCCAGACGACGGCCTGCGATCCGTACTCGCTCATCGTCCACTCGTTGTCGACCACGTGGTAGAGGTACACCTGGCGCGGCTGACCATCCTTGCCCTTGCCCGTGACCCAGGTACCGGCACAGGTCTTGCCGGTCATCCGGTCACCCAAGGTCGCCGGGTCCGGCAGCAGGGCCGCCACGACGTCTCGAGGGCTGACCTCCACGTCTCCGACAGTCACCTTCTGCGTACGGTCCAGACCGAGCTTGTGAATCACCTTGAGGACGTCGATGAACTCCTCACCGAGGCCGTACTTGAAGGTGGTGCGCTTGCAGTCCACCCAGCGGGGGATCAGGAGCACCTCCTCGTGCTCGACGTTGACGCACTCGACCGGACCGATTCCCTCGGGGAAGTCGAAGACCTCGGGCTCGGAGAACGGAGGCGTGGTGAACCATCCCTTGCTCTTCTCCCAAATCACGGGAGGGTTGAGGCACTCTTCGATGGTCGTCCAGATCGAGAAGGAGGGCGCGAAGTCGAAGCCGTCGACCTCGAGGTTGGCGCCGTCGCGCACGCCTACCTCGTCGATCTCACTGAAGAGCTCGTCGGCCGCGTACCTGGCGAAGATGTCCGACAGTCCCGGTTCGACGCCCACACCGACCAGCGCCAGACGTCCGGACGACTCCCACGTGCCGGCAACCGCGAACTGCTCGTCCCCCAGCTTGACGCCGGTCTGCTGGTACGGGTCCGTCTGGTGCGGCGAGGACAGCGACATCGCCATGTCGAGGTAGTCGGCGCCAGCAGCGAACGCACCGTTGAAGATCGGCAGGACGAAGCGTGGGTCGACCGCGTTGAGCACATGTGTGGCCCGGTGACGCCTCGCCAGCTCGGCGACCGACTCGGCGTCCGAGGCGTCGACCTGATCGGCCACGAACCGAGGGTCGTCCACCTGAGCAACCGCCCGGTCAGCGCGGGTCCGGTCGTAGTCGGCCACGACCATGGTCTCGAAGAAGGTGCGGCGAGCGGCGATGGGAACGACTGCAGAGCCGACACCGCCTGCACCAACGAGCAGGATGCGCATGAGGAGAGTCCTTCCGTCGCCGAACAACCGGTCCAGGTCAGGCCTCAGCCTAACCTGCGTCAAGTCGTTTGCTGGTTAGGGGGTACCCACGGCGGGGCGCCTGGGGGCGGCATGTCGCGGCCGCCGGGGCTGATCGTCGGTCTCCCCCTCCGGGGGGTCGACCACGTGCGCTGCCTGCTCATCCACCGACTCGACATCCGACGCACCTGGAACCTGCCACGCCTTCTTCACCAGTCGCGACCCGGCGATCTTGTTGGCCCCGTAGAAGACTCCAAAGACGATCAGGGCGTCACCGAAGCTGAAGACATTGGCCAACGGAAAAGGCTCTGGCCACACGAAGATGTCGCCGAACAGGGGGAGCACGGGGTCCGGAAGATAGGCGGAGTTGATGAAGTCGCCCTTGGCCACCTCGAGACCCGCCATCTTCAAGGCAGCCTTGGAAGCAGGAAGCGTCCCGCCGTTGAGGGCGATGGTGATGCCGTTCATGGCCCCACCGGCGGCGATGACCAGCAGGCCGGGGACCCGCCAGTTGGCGACCACGAACAGACCAGCAGCGAGGTAGGTGGCCATGTGGATGGCCTCCAACAGTGTCTCGTTTGCCTGCGGGAAGACCTCGATGATGAGGATCTGTGCCACAAGGGCAACGAGCAGGATCCAGAGCCCACGGAAGTGCACGTGTGCCAACCGCGACATCGTCCCTCCGAAGAGGAGCGGCGAAGCTGTCGCCGCGATGCAGAGCGCAAGAACGAGCATCAGGGGCTCCCGACCAGTCGAAGTGCAGAGGGTGCGGACGTGTTGGCGTTCACCCGGCGCCCGCTTACCACGTCGAGTACCGCCTCGGGCGACATCGGTCGGCCGATGTGATACCCCTGGGCCACGTCACAGCCCAGGGCCTCAAGCCAGGCGAGAGTATCGGCGTCCTCAACGCCTTCGGCCACGATGCGCAGACCGAGGTTGTGTCCGAGCTCGACGGTCGAAGCCACGATGATGGCGTCGCTGGACTCGACGTCGAGGTTCATGATGAACGAGCGGTCGATCTTCAGCTCGTCGATATCGAACTGCTTGAGGTAGTTGAGTGAGGCGTGGCCCGTGCCGTAGTCGTCAATCGAGACGTCGACACCGATCCGACGCAGCTGCTGCAGCACAACCGATGCCCGCTTCGGGTCGGTCATGATGCTGCTCTCGGTGACCTCGATGACGAGTTTGGAGGGTGCGACGCCCCACCGCTCGAGGGCGACCGCAATGCGGTCCGGGAGGCTCATGTCGGTGAGGTGCCGAACAGACAGGTTGACGGCCACCGAGAGGTCGATGCCCGACTCCTGCCACGTCCGGACCTGGCGCAGCGCACGCTCGATGACGAAGAACGTGATCGACGAGATCAGGCCGGTGTTCTCGGCCAGCGGGATGAACGAGTCCGGGTACTGGATTCCACGCGTCGGGTGGTTCCAGCGCACCAGGGCCTCGACCCCGACGACTTCACCGCTCGCGACATCGATCTTGGGTTGGTACACGAGGAACAGCTGATCATCCTCGACCGCCGAACGCAGGTCGGTGAGGATCGTGAGCCGCTGCGGAGTATGGGTGTCCTCGTCCTCGTTGGAATAGGCGCAAAAGCGCGCTCGCTCCCTCTTGGCCTCGTAGAGGGCGATGTCGGAACGACGCATCAGCGTGTGCACGTCGTCGCCGTGGTCCGGGGCCAGCGCGATGCCGAGACTGGCCTGGACCACCAGCCGAACACCGCCGACGGAGAACGGTTTGCCGAGCACCGACAGGAGATAGGTGGCGACGTCCTCGGCCACCGAGAGGTCGGGGATGTCAGGCAGCAGGACGGCGAACTCGTCGCCACCGAGACGGGCCACTGTCGACCCCTCCGGCCTGGCCCCTTCGAGTCGGTGTGCAACCTCGCAGATCAGCTCATCACCCACCTGGTGACCGAGTGTGTCGTTGATCTCCTTGAAGTGGTCGAGGTCGATCATCATGATCGCCAACGACTGTCCGGCACGCTGTGACTCCTCGAGCGCACGCACCGAGCGGTCGCGGAAGAGCTCGCGGTTAGCCAGTCCGGTGAGCGCATCATGACTGGCCTGACGCCCCATGGCGACAGCCAGGCGGGCGCTGTTGTGCACCGCTGCGATCGGGGCGATCAGCATGGGCAGCATCAGCGGCTGGGTCTGCACGATCATCGCTGCTACCGGGGCCAGGACTGCCAGAACGCCAGCGGTCATTGCCTGGAAGCGAAGGTCGGCCGCGAAGATGGGGGAAACCCGCTGACCGCTGTCCAGGGCGACGACAGTTGAGACCAGCGCCTGGTTCGCGACCAGGAAGGTAAAGGCGGCAGCCAGGGCACCGACGAGGGCGGGAACCCCGAAGGCAAATCCCACCGGGTCGAAGATGGCGTATGGGCCGAAGATCGGCTCTCCCATGACCAACGAGAAGGCCGCATGAGCCAGGAACACCGTCACGAGGTACTGGCTGACGTTGAATGCGATCTTCAACGGAGACCGGCGTGAGATGACGTCATCGATCAGGACCGCCACCCCCTGAGCGATCAGCGCAAGTGAGATCGGGCCGACGATGGCCAACGCGAGGACGAAGGTGGTCGAGATGGTGATCATGTCGGCCACGTCACCGCTACGCGGCACCGGAACGGGCCGGAGCTCCCCGATGATGACGGTGACGACGAGCAGGGTGAGAACTAATCCTTGCGACGGGTACCCACCGGACCAGGCCTGGGCATTGAGAGCTTGGCTGATGGGTGAGAGAACGAGGGACGCTACAAGAAACAAGAATCCGATGACGATGACGATCCAGATGTAGGCCTTCAGCGCCCAGACCGGACGACGAGGAAGGGGAGCCGCCGAATTACCGGCAGCTCCCCCATCCGGCGGACTCAGTGGTGAGCCCACTTCTTGCCTGCCCCGACGACCGATGCGAGGGTCACCACGGTTGCGGCGCTCCCCAGCACGGAGACGATCACACGCGCTTTCATGTCATCCATCACGCGAATCGCCTCCTCTCAGTGCATCCACTTGGTGCCAGCACCGACAACCGAAACCAGGACCATGAGTCCTGCAGCGGCGGCCGAGCCACGCACTACTAGTTCTTTCGTTACCTTGTTCATCGCTCCCCTTCCCAAATCAGTCGCGACGAGCAGGAGCCGACGATCAGCCCCCTGCGTAATGTTGTCGTTCCGCAGGGTGACTTCGTTAGACCGCCAAATGGGTGAACACAGAGTGTTAAAACGATGACTTAGAGTGATACTCGCAGGTCAAAGCCTTGCGTGTGGCCCCTATTGACTAGGCCTCGTCAGAGCCGATCGAGGTGCCGCGGCCCTCGAGAAGGGGCGTCGCGCGGTCCCAGACGACCTGCCCGGCATCCTTGCGACGCCGGGCAATGCCCGAGAGGGCCTCGAGGACGACGCGGTTGCCCAAGAAGGTGGTGATCTCGGCGTGGTCGTAGGGCGGAGACACCTCGACCACGTCCACGCCGAGAACCGGTACCTCGTAGCAGATCCGCGACACCGCATCGAGAAGCTGGCGGGCGGACAGCCCGCCCGGCTCTGGTGTGCCCGTTCCTGGCGCATGCCCAGGGTCACAGACGTCGATGTCCACCGACAGGAAGACGCCGTCGCAGTCATCGGTGGCGATCACGAACGCCTCGTCGAGCACCTGGTCAAGGCCCTTGGCGACGATCTCGCTCATGTGGAAGGAGCGCATCTTCTGGTCGGCCATCCAGTCCAGCGTCTCTGGCCCTGGCCAGTACCCACGGAGCCCGAGCTGCAGGAAGCGGTCACCGCGGGCAGCACCGGACTCGATCAGTCGTCTCATCGGCTGACCGTGGCCGTAGAGCGATCCGAACTCAATGTCGCCGGTGTCGGCGTGGGCATCGAAGTGGATGATCGAGACCCGCCCGAACCCTGCGGCCCTGGCCACACCCGTCACATCCGGCCACGTGACGGTGTGGTCGCCCCCGAGCACCAGGGGAATCTTGCCGGCCTCGGCAATCCGCGCCACGGCGTCCTCGATGATCTGGCAACTCCGAACCACGTCGCCGGAGTACACCTCGAGGTCGCCAGCGTCGACGACTCGGAGGTCCTCGGTGAGTGCCTCGACCCGCATCGCCATATGCGGTCGAACGCCGTCTTGCGGCAGATAGTCGGTGGAACGCATCGCCATCGGCCCGAAGCGGGTCCCCGGACGGTGACTGGTTCCACCGTCAAAGGGAGCGCCGACGATGACGACGTCGGCGTCGGCGAACGTGGCCGGGTCGTCGAGATCGCATGCCGGCACGCCGAGAAAGGTGATGTCGGGACCGAACATGGGGCCGTAGCGAGTCATGACCAGACTCTACTGGCAGCCCTGGTCGACTGGTCGGTGCTGGGTGGATACCCGCCTCAGCCTGCCGCCGCCCACCTCGGTCGGCAGAACCGCGCCAGGGTGGCACCGCACGCGACGGCGAGATCTTCATCGCCCTCGTCGAACGGCAGGCCACTGTTCCGCGCCACCCAGAACTCGCCAAGTGGGTTTCCGGCAAGCCGGATGGGAGCCCCCAGACAGGCCGTTCGCCGCTGGGCGGACAGCAGCTCGCGATACTCCTGGGGGCAGTCAGGATCGTCCAGGGACGAGCGGTACGAGGCGCCGTGGGCCAGCTGCTGGGTGGTGAAGGGGAAGTCGGCGAAAGCGTAGTACTCCCCCACCGGTGACCTCTTTTCTCCCACGACAAGGTCGCCCACGTTGGTGATGGTGTGGAATCGCGAGCCGCCGTAGTCCATCAGGTTCAGCGCGGCCATTGAGCCGTCGAAGAGGTCACACAGGTACTCGGCCGCCACATCAGGGCACTGATCCACAGGGACCTCAGTCAGCGCACGCCGAAACGCGAGGATGACGTCGATGACGTCACGACCCCCCGAGAGTCCTGAACTGCCGATCACTATTCGATCGTCGACGCCGGGACCGAGGGTCGGTATCCGCCGACCGAGTGAGTTCCCTTGAGTGCCCCGGGACCGGCCCGAGGCACTCAAGGATGGGACTGGGTGGGACGTGCCTAGACGTTCTGCGGGAACCCCAGGTTGATCCCACCGTGGCTCGGGTCGAGCCAGCGGCTCGTCACCACCTTGCCGCGTGTGTAGAAATGCACGCCCTCTTGACCGTGGGCGTGCGTGTCCCCGAAGAGGGAGTTCTTCCAGCCACCGAACGAGTAGTAGGCCATCGGGACCGGGATCGGCACATTGACGCCAACCATCCCCACCTCTACCTCGTTCTGGAATCGGCGTGCCGCACCGCCGTCGTTGGTGAAGATGGCGGTGCCGTTGCCATACGGGTGGTCATTGATCAGCTTCAGGCCCTCGTCGAAGGAGTGCACCCGGACGACGGACAGCACCGGGCCGAAGATCTCGTCGTTGTAGATGCTCATGTCGGGAGTGACGTTGTCGAAGAGCGTGGGGCCGAGCCAGAATCCCGCGGGATCGCCGTCTGGTTCGACATCCCGACCGTCGACGACCAGGGTCGCCCCCTCCTCCACACCGGCAGCCACATACCCCGTCACCTTGTCGCGGTGCTGGCCCGTGACCAACGGTCCCATGTCCGAACCTCGACGACCGTCGCCGGTGCGCAGGGTGGCCATCCGGTCGCTGATCTTGGCGACGAGCTCGTCGGCGATGCTGTCGACGGCGATCAGAGCCGAAATCGCCATGCACCGCTCACCAGCCGATCCGAACCCGGCGTTGATTGCCTGGTCCGCCGCGAGGTCGAGGTCGGCGTCCGGCAGCACCAGCATGTGGTTCTTGGCTCCACCCAGTGCCTGAACCCGCTTGCCGTTCTTGGTGCCGGTCTCGTAGACGTAGCGGGCGATCGGAGTCGAGCCCACAAATGAGAGCGCCTTGACGTCGGGGTGCTCGAGGAGTCGGTCAACGGCGACTTTGTCACCATGCACGACGTTGAAGACACCGGCC
This sequence comes from Actinomycetes bacterium, assembly GCA_024644345.1. GTDB lineage: Bacteria > Actinomycetota > Actinomycetes > JAHEKZ01 > JAHEKZ01 > JAHEKZ01. Next base: position 59,647 of record JAHELE010000002.1, read on the forward strand.
GGAAGCCCGGCCTCGGCCCACAGCTCGGCCATGAAGACGGCAGCGGACGGGTCCTTCTCACTCGGCTTCACGATGACGGCGTTACCGGCAGCGATGGCGATCGGGAAGAACCACATCGGAACCATGGCCGGGAAGTTGAACGGGGAGATGATCCCGACCACGCCCAGCGGCTGGCGGATCGAGTAGACGTCGACGCGGGTCGACACACTCTCGGAGAACCCGCCCTTCAACAGGTGCGGAATGCCGCAGGCGAACTCCACGACTTCCTGTCCACGGGTGACCTCACCGAGTGCGTCGGACAGCACCTTGCCATGCTCAGCCGTGATCAGCTCGGCGATCTCGCCCTTGCGCTCGTTGAGCAGCTCGCGGAACTTGAACAGCACCTGCGTGCGCTTGGTGAGAGAGGCGTGCCGCCACTCAGCGAAGGCGGCATTTGCCGCGGCGACGGCTTCATCGACGGTGCCGACGTCCGCAAAGTCGACGGTGCCCGTCACCTGGCCGGTCGCCGGGTCATAGATGTCGCCCTGACGATCGGCGACTGCACCGAAGGCTTTTCCGTCGATCCAGTGGGTAACGTGCTTGCTCATGGTCAAACCTCTCGCGGGCGGGAACGGGGGCCGACGATGACCGTCGGTCGAACGGGGTCGCGTGCGGGGTAACAAGCCCGCTGCGCCATTCTCACCGCGGTCGCCCATCTCGCGCAACCGACAGAGTGACCGAAAGGCGCAGCCAGGCTTTACAGGGTGTAACTCGCCGCGAGTCGCTAGGAGTCGAAGCCGAGACCGAGCCGGTCCAGCGTCCGTAGCCAGCTATTGCGCTTGCCCTGCTGCTGGTCGGCCCGGCTGATCGACCATCGGGTGAGCTGGATGCCGGCTGACTTCAGGGGCTCCGGGGGGAAGGGCACCGGCTTCTTACGCACCATGGACAGCTCGGTCCGCTCGGTCCGCCGTCCGTGCAGGTGGTCGAGCATCACCTGGGCGCCGAAGCGGGTCGCGCCGACTCCCAGTCCGGTGTAGCCGAGGACGTACGACACCTTGCCGCCATACGCCTGGCCCCACAGAGCGCAGAATCGGGTGGAGGTGTCGATCGCCCCGCCCCAGGTGTGGCTGAAGCGGATCCCCTCGAGCTGCGGGAAGGTCGTGAAGAAGTGCCCGGCCAGGGTCACGAATGACTCAGGACGTTGAGCCAGTTCTTCGCGGAGGCCATTCCCGTAGTGGTAGATGGCGTCGTACCCACCCCAGAGGATTCGGTTGTCCGCGCTCAGCCGGTAGTAGTGGAACTGGTTGCCGGCATCCCCGATCCCCTGGCGGTTCTGCCAGCCGATCGACTCCAGCTGCTCGGCCGTCAGTGGTTCGGTCATCAGCACGTAGTCCCACACCGGGATGACGTACGGTCGGGCGCGCTTGACCAGGTTGGGGAAGATATTGGTCGCCAGTGCGATCTTGGGCGCCTGCACCTGGCCATAGCCGGTGGCGGCCACCATCTGCCCCTCGTGCTCGTCGAGGCTGACCACCTTGCTGCGCTCGAATATGCGCACCCCGAGGCTCTCAGCCGCTGCGGCCAGCCCCCACGCGAGTCGGGCGGGGTTGACCAGCGCCGTTCCGTCGGCTTCGTGCAGGCCGCCCAGGTAGGTCGGCGAGTGCACCTCGGACTGCATACGCTCGGCGTCCCACAGGTCGATGCTGAGGCCGTACTCCTTGCCCTGCTCGACGTAGTGACCGAGCTCGTCGACCTGCCACTGCTCGTAGGCCGCGGTCAGTTCACCGTTCCGCTCCCACTGGGCGTCGATGCCATAGCGGGCAATCGTCTTCTCGATGCCGTCGAGATTGTCCTCACCCAGTCGAAGCAGGGCCGGCAGCTCGTCGCGAAAGCGATCGACGCCGTTCGGAAGCCCGTGGGTCAGGCTCGACGATACGAACCCCCCGTTGCGGCCCGTGGCCGCCCAACCGATCCGCTCCCCCTCGACGAGGACGACATCCAGCGAGGGGTCCTCCTCTTTGGCGAGCAGCGCGGTCCAGAGGCCGGTGAAACCGCCTCCGACCACCAGAAGGTCGCAGCGCAGGTGCTCCGCCAGCTGCGGGCGTGGCGCTGGCGCCGTCGGGTCGTCGAGCCAGAAGGCTGTTGGCTCGGCGTCACGCAGCGCAGCACGGATCGTCGCCGGACTTACGGGCACCTCGGACAGGACACCTGACACGTTCTCACCTCGACGAAGAGTATGAAGGACGCCCATCGGCGTCGCACGTCCGACCCCGATGACCGGGTGGGGGAACCGGTCAGTTCTTGCGGACCCTCTTGACCACCTCGGGGACCAGCACGACCACCAGAGCAATGATGAACATGAGGGCTCCGACCACGTTTGCCTCGGGCGGGATGCCGCGGGTGTTGGCACCCCAGACGAACATCGGGAAGGTCACGGCCTGTCCGCTGGTGAAGTTCGTGATGACGAAGTCGTCGAACGAGAGCGAGAACGCCAGGAGTGCGGCAGCAACGATACCCGGAAGCACGAGGGGGAAAGTGATCTTCATGAAGGTCGTGCGTTCGTCGGCGTAGAGGTCCATGGCCGCCTGCTCCAGGCGTGAGTCGAGACCGGCGATACGAGCCTTCACCGTGACGACCACGAAGCTGATGCAGAACATGATGTGCGCCACAGTGATCGTGCCGAAACCCAGGCTGCCTTCGAGCTGCGCAGTGACGAACAGCGTCAGCAGCGATGAGCCCATGACGACCTCGGGGGTAGCCATCGGCATGAAGATCAGCAGGTTGATCCCGCCGCGACCGCGGAAGTTGTGTCGCCCAATGGCGAACGCGATCAGCGTTCCGAGCACGACGGACACCGTCGTGGCGACGAGCGCGATCTCAATGCTCAACTTCACCGCGCTGGTGATCTGATCATCGCTCCACACGTTGGTCCACGCGATGGTCGAGAACTGGTTCCAGTTGTAGTTGAAACGACCCGCCGGGACGTTGAACGAGAACAGCACCACGATCATCACGGGCAAGAACATGAACAGGAGGGCGAACGCGGCGAAGAACTGGACCAGGTGAGTCCGAATCCAACGATTCGTGCGAGCCCAGAAGCCTGGTTCACGGTGGGGGGGCAGGGCCGCGAGAGCCTGCTCTCGGCGCTCCTCAATGGTGATCGTCATCAGACCAGCTCCTCCGTGCCTGCGCGTCTCACGTACAGCGCCACCATCGTCACAATGACCACCATCAGCATGACCGAGAGCGACGCGGCCAGCGGATAGTTGCCGGTCGCCTTGAACTGGGCATCGATCGCGTTGCCCATCAGCGAGTCGTTGGCGGCCCCCAGGAGGGCGGCGTTGACCGGGTCACCGGCGGCCGGGATGAAGGTCAGCAGCGTTCCCGCGACGACGCCAGGAAGCGACAGGGGGAACGTCACCTTGCGGAAGGCGGTGAAAGCCGATGAGTAGAGGTCGGTGGCCGCCTCGATGAGTCGGATGTCGATGCGCTCCAGACTCGCGAAGAGCGGCAGTGTCATGAAGGGAAGGAAGTTGTAGGTGATGCCCAAGATGACAGCGAGTGGGGTCTGCAGGACGCGGTTCTCACCTGTGAGCCCGTCCGGGAAGATCTGTGTCCAGGTGGGCCACGAGTCGGGGGTGTTGATCGCGTGCAGCACGTTGAGCATGCCGGTGCTCTCCATGAACTGCACGACAACGGAGCTGTCCGACAGGATCGTGCTCCATGCCGTCGTTCGGAGCAGGAAGCTGGTGAAGAACGGGGCGATGACGAGCACCAGCAGCAGGTTGCGCCAGCGGCCGGCTTTGAAGGCGATCGTGTAGGCCAGGGGATACGCGATCGCCAGACAGAGCACGGTGGCGATCAGCGCGTAGATGAGCGACTTCTGAAAGATCGGCGAGTCAATGACGTACTTGCTGATCGCGTCGCCGTAGTTGCCCCACTGCAGCGACTTCACACTGAATGTGAACGTGCCATCTCCGGCAAAGGCCGATCCGGACGACAGCGACATCCGCGCCAGCATCACGGTGGGGATCAGGAAGAAGATCGCCAGCCACAGCATGCCGGGACTCAGCAGCGCATAGGGCGTCCATGCCTTTGTACCGACCGACCGCGCCACGTCATCGGCCGGTGCCGCCGCCCCGGGTGCTGGAGCCGCGCTCACTCGTCGCCCTCAACCTTCTCGGCACCTGCATCCGCGTCCTGTGAGGCGTCGAGGGCGAAGGTGTGCGCGGGGTTCCAGTGCAGGACGACGTCCTCACCGGCGCCCAACGGTCCTTCGGTCGAGAGGTTCTGCGAGAAGATCGAGACCTCCTGTCCCCACGGAAGTTTGACCAGATACTGCGTGGAGACGCCGATGTAGCTGGCATCGGTGACGACTCCGGCCATGGAGTTCTCGCCCTCGACCGCGGTACCGGCTCGGCTGATCTGCATCTTCTCGGGGCGCACCCCCACCCAGACCTCGTCTCGTTCGGAGTGCACGCGGGCGGTTGGCATGGCCATCCGCTGGCCCTGGACCAGCAGGCTGGCGTCGCCGCCGGTCTTTCCGGTGAGCTCTCCCTTGATCAAGTTCGACTGACCGAGGAAGTTTGCGACGAAAGTGGTGACCGGGTTCTCGTAGAGCTCCATGGGGGCGCCCATCTGCTCGACCTGGCCGGCGTTCATGACGGCGATGGTGTCAGCCATCGTCATCGCTTCCTCTTGGTCATGGGTGACGTGCACGAACGTGATGCCCACATCGGTCTGGATGCGCTTGAGCTCGATCTGCATCTGACGGCGGAGCTTGAGGTCGAGCGCTCCGAGGGGCTCGTCGAGCAGGAGGACCTCGGGCTTGTTGATCAGGGCCCTCGCCACCGCCACTCGCTGCTGCTGCCCTCCGGAGAGCTGAGTCGGCTTGCGCCTTGCATAGGTCGAGAGCTCGACGAGCTCGAGCATCGCCTCTACCTCGTTGCGCACATCCTTGGACCCGGAACGGCGCAGCCCAAATGCCACGTTCTCGAAGATGTCGAGGTGCGGAAAGAGCGCGTACGACTGGAACACCGTGTTGACTGGGCGCTTGTATGGCTTCTTGTGGGTGACGTCCTCGTTGCCGATGACGATGCGCCCGGCACTTGGCTCCTCCAGGCCGGCCACCATGCGCAAGGTGGTGGTCTTGCCGCACCCGGACGGCCCCAGGAGGGCGAAGAAGGAACCGGCTGGGATCGTGAGGGTCAGGTCGTCGACGGCCTTAAAACTGCCGAATCGCTTGGTGACATCGACGATGTGAAGGTCTGCGCCTCCCCCGGATGTCGATACCGGGGCTGCGGTGGAAGTCGTCTGTTCGCTCATCAGTCCTGATTCGTCGGCAGTCGTGGGCAGTGATGTCTCGAAGGCTCTGAGCGCTCGGTCACGCTCTCGGTTGCGCCCTCACCACCTGGCCAACGGCCCGATGGGCGACGGCTCAGTGTGGCAAGGGCGCAACCGAAAAGGAAGACCCCGGTCTGAGAAGTCAGACCGCGATGTCCTGGTACTCCGCAGCGAACTGCGTCTCTTCGTCGTCCGTGAGCGCCCGGAAGATCGACAGCAGGGCGTAGTCATCCGCACTGGGGAAGATCAGCGGGTTCTCGGCCAGTTTCGGCTGGGTCTTGGCCAACTGTTCCTGCGCCCCGTCGACCGGGCAGATGTAGTTCACCCACGCCGCCAGCTCAGCAGCGTTCACCGGGTCGTAGTAGTAGTTCATCCACGCCTCGGCATTGGCCTTGTGCTGGGCGTTGATCGGCACCAGCATGTTGTCCGACCACAGCATTCCGCCGGCCTCGGGGATCACGAACTTGATGTTCGGGTTGTCGAACTGCAGCTGGATGACATCTCCGGACCACGCGATGCACGCCGCGATGTCGCCCTTGGCGAGCAGCTGCGCGTAGTTGTTGCCGGTGAACTGCCGGATCTGACCGGAGTCTTTGGCCGCCTGCAGCGCATCGAGGGCGGACGCCCACTCGTCCTCGGTGAAGTCGGCCGGGTTCGACCCCTGATCGAGCAGGATCAGCCCCATCGTGTCGCGCATCTCCTTGAGCACCGTGATCCCACCGTTGAGATCAGGGTTGGTCAGCAGGTCGGTGATCGACGAGACCTCTGAGGTGAGGGACGAGTCGTAGGCGATACCTGTCACACCGGACTGCCAGGGCAACGAGTAGTCGCGGTTCGGGTCGAAGGTCGGCGACTTCAACGTCGACGTCAAGTTGTCGAAGTTGGGGATGTTGGCCTTGTCGAGCTTTTCCAGCCAGGTGAGGTTGATCAGCTTCGATGCCATCCAGTCGGTCAGCACGAAAGAGTCGACGCCGACGTCCTTGTTGGCTGCCAGGATCGGGCGGATCTTGGCGAAGTACTCCTCGTTGTCATTGACCGGCTCGGTGTAGTTGACCGAAATGCCAGTCTCGTCCTGGAATCGCTCGAGCGTCGGGTACGTCTTGGTTCCCGAGACTCGCTTGGTGTCGATGTACAGCGGCCAGTTGGCGAAGTTGAGAATCTTCTCGTCGTTGCCGCCGGACCCGCTGGTGCTGCCTCCGTCGTCGCTGCCGCAGGCAGCGAGCAGGCTGGCGCCAGCTGCGGCGGCACCTGTGGCGCCGACCCCGCGGAGGAAGCCACGACGGGACAGGCCCGTGGGGCGGACGCCCGATACCGAGCTGGAGAGTGGGTTGAGGTCAGTCATTCTGGCATTTCCTCCGCAATGGTTGGGATGAGCGCGAATCCCTCGATTCGCCGGTCACCGGTTACCAAAGATGGTCCGGTGCCAGTCTTTGCGTACGACCGCGGTGCGGTCGAACATCACATGCTTCACGTTGGTGTACTCATCGAGCGAGTACTGGCTCATGTCCTTGCCGAAGCCGGACTGCTTGTACCCACCGTGCGGCATCTCGCTGATGATCGGGATGTGGTCGTTGACCCAGACACAACCCGAGCGGATCTCACTGGAGGCCCGCATGGAGCGGAACACGTCGCGCGTCCAGACCGAGGCAGCCAGACCGAACGGTGTGTCGTTGGCCAGTCTCAGTCCCTCGTCATCGCTGTCGAAGGGCAGGACGACGAGCACCGGGCCGAACAGCTCCTCCTGGACGATCTCGGAGTCTTGCGCGACGTCGACGACCACGGTGGGCTCGTAGTACGAACCCTGCGCCAACGCCCCACCGGGGATCTGACCGCCCGTCACGATCTTGGCCCCGTATCCGCGAGCGCGCTCGACATAGCCGGCCACGCTCTCCTGTTGCTTGCGCGAGATCAACGGCCCCTGATCGGTGGCTGGATCGGCGGTCGGGCCGAGCACGACCTGCGACATGAGCTCGGCCACACCCTGCACGAACGCCTCGTAGAGCGGCCGCTGCACGTACGCCCGCGTTGCGGCGGTGCAGTCCTGACCGGAGTTGATCAGCGAACCGGCCACGGCACCGTTGATGGCCGCATCGAGATCGGCGTCGTCGAACACCAGGAAGGGAGCCTTGCCACCGAGCTCGAGATGGACTCGCTTGACGGTGCCGGATGCTGTCTGCATGACCTTCTGGCCGACGGGGGTGGAGCCCGTGAAGGAGACCATCGACACATCAGGATGGGCAATCAGGTGGTTGCCGGCCACCGAGCCGCGTCCGGTGATCACGTTCACCACGCCAGCCGGGATTCCGGCGTCGTGGGCGGCCTGCGCGAACATGACCGAGGTGAGTGGCGTCATCTCAGCCGGCTTCAGCACGATGGTGTTGCCAGCGGCGATCGCGGGGAGCACCTTCCAGGCAGCCATCTGCAGGGGGTAGTTCCATGGGGCGATCGATCCGACCACCCCGATCGCTTCACGCCTGATCATCGAGGTGTGGTCCGCGCTGTACTCACCAGCGGCTTTGCCCTCGAGATTGCGTGCGGCACCCGAGAAGAAGGCCGTGTTGTCGACCGTGCCCGGAACGTCGAAGTCGGTGGCCAGACGAATAGGTTTGCCCGCTTGGCGACTCTCGACCTCGGCCAGCTCGGTCGCTCGCGAGTCGAGGACCCTGGCGAAGGCCGCGATGGCGTCGGATCGGGCCCCGGGAGTTGCCCCCGACCACTCGGGGAAGGCCGCTGTCGCGGCCGCCACGGCGGTGTCGACGTCGTCGGGGGTGGCGAGGGTCACTTGCTGGATCGCCTGGCCGTTGCTCGGATCGATGACGTCATCGGTCTCTCCGCCGGAACTCTCGACGGCTTTGCCGCCGATGAAGTGGCTGGCGATGGTCATCGCTTCCTCCTCGTACCCGCTCCTGTCCGGAGCGACCCCATGGACGTGGTGACAGCTGACGGGCCTCCGGCCCCTCAGCCGGTGTACCGCCACACCTCGCGGGTAACGGTACCCGCCACGCCGCGACTCGCACCCGCTGGCCCGCCGTAACCGGACCCACGCACGAGCGACTCGTTGATGGGGGCCGATCTTGGCAGACAGATCCCTCACGCACAAGCGAATCCGTCGTCCTTTGTCCATTCTGCGACGAAATCGTGATCCACAGGGCGTCCCAAACGACGAATCAGGAAGTGGAGCGGGATCCGCACCCTCCTTCACCCTCACCCTCCTTTACAGAGTGTCATCGGCCATGCCACGGTGCGCGCGTGTACCCCACCGTCGCCCACGTGCTCGAGCTCGAGACCGTCCGACGCGGGCGACCCCGCGTCGTGGCTGGCTCCAGTGGAATGGGAAGGACCGTTCGATGGACCCACGTTGCCGAGCTGCCCGACATCGCCCCGCTGTTGCGCGGAGGCGAGCTGTTGCTCTCCACCGGATTGGCGTTTCCTTCCAGCGATGATGCCCTGGCCTCCCTCATCCAGGAGCTCGCCGAGGCTGGGGTGGCCGGCCTCGTCGTCGAACTCGGACGTCGGTACGCCGGCACGCTGCCCGAGGCGCTGACTGCGGCGGCGGAGACTCACGGCCTACCCGTCATCGAACTGCGCCGCGAGACTCCGTTCGTTCAGGTGACGGAGTCTGTCCATGCACTGATCGTCGACGCCCAGGTCGCTGAGCTGCGCGCGTCCGATGAGGTGCATCGCACGTTCACCGAGCTCTCGATGGAGGGAGCCGACCCCGAGACGATCGTGCGTCAGACCGCACGGATGGCCAACGCCCCGGTGGTCCTCGAGACCCTGAGCCATCAGATTCTGGCGTTCGACGCCGCGGGCGCCTCTGCGGAGGCCCTCCTCGACCGCTGGGAGTCCCGTTCGCGCTCCCACCGTTCGCACGGACGATCCACCGTCGATCGGGCCAGTGGCTGGGTGGTCGCCACCGTCGGAGCCCGCGGAACCGACTGGGGCCGTCTGGTACTGGTGCTCGGGCGCACGGCCACGCCACGTGACCAGGTGCTCGTCGAGCGGGCAGCGGCGACGCTGGCCCTGGGGCGGCTGATCGAACGAGAACACGAGTCCCTGGAGCGCCAGTCGCACCGCACCCTGTTGAGCGCCATGGTCGACCAGAGCCTCACGTCCCATGAGATGACCCTGCGGGCCAGGGGCCTCGGGGTCCCACTCGACGACAAGGCCATGGTCGGTGTCGTGCTGCGGCCCACACCAAGGTCGCGCGCCACCCTTGCCGATCAGGCACGCCTCACCCGTCTCGCCGAGACAACCGCCGACGCACTCAAAGGGACGCGTGGGCTCGGCTTGGTGGGGGTGCTGGACGACGCCTCGGTCGGACTCCTCGTGGCGGTGACTGTCCAGAGCCACGTCGACCAGGTTCTGGACCGGCTCTCGTCCCGGGTGAGACGCACGGCCGTCGAACGAGCCGGACCCGGGGAGGGGGATGTCGTCATTGCCGCCGGTTCAACGGTGACAGACGTCCTCGAGGTGCGCCGGTCGTTTCTCGAGGCAGCCCAAGTGGCCGATGTGGCTGGGGAAGGGGCAGCGCGCCCGTTCTACCGGCTCTCCGATGTCGGGCTGCCCGGGCTGCTGCATCTGCTGCGGCGTGACGAGCGGCTCCAGACCTTCGTGGAGCGCGAGCTCGGTCCCCTCCTGTCGTACGACGACGACCACGGGACCGACCTTTTCGGCGTCCTCGGCCACTATCTCGACGCAGGGCGCAACAAGTCGACCGCCGCCACAGCTCTGGCCCTGTCGCGACCGGCCCTCTACGAACGGCTGCGTGTCATCGAGGAGGTTCTGGGCCTCGATCTCGACGACGTCTCGACGTGCCTGACGCTGCACGTGGCCGTGTCAGCCCTGACAGCCGTGCGGTCACCAGGCTGAGCCGGTGACCGCACGGTTCGACAAGCTCTCGGTCAGCTCTCGATGTTTGCCATGACGTGCTTGATCCGCGTGTAGTCGTCGAACCCGTACATCGACAGGTCTTTGCCGTATCCGGAGTGCTTGAAGCCTCCGTGGGGCATCTCGGCGACGAGCGGGATGTGGGTGTTGATCCACACGCATCCGAAGTCGAGGGCCTTTGCCATCCGCATGGCGCGACCGAAGTCCTTGGTCCACACGCTGGAGGCCAGACCGTAGTCGACGCCATTGCCGTACCTGAGCGCCTCGGCCTCGTCCGAGAACTTCTGGACCGTGATCACCGGACCGAAGATCTCGCTCTGAATCACCTCGTCGGTCTGCGTGACGTCAGCGATGACACTGGGCTTGACGTAGTAGCCGTGGTCGCCGATCTTCTCGCCACCGGCGGTCACCCGCGCATGGTCGGGCAGACGGTCGAAGAAGCCGAGGACTCGATCGAACTGGTTCACGTTGTTGACCGGAGGCACCATGGCGTCCTCGTCGCTCGGACCGTTCTCGTAGGTGGTGGCCGTGTTGAGCGCCTGCTCGGTCAGAGCCGCGACGAAATCGTCGTAGACGCCCGGTGCCGCGAGAACACGCGTGGCCGCTGTGCAGTCCTGCCCCGCATTGAAGTAGCCGGCGACAGCGATCGCTTCAGCGGCTGCGGCGATGTCGGCGTCATCGAAGATGATGACCGGCGCCTTGCCGCCGAGCTCGAGGTGGAGGCGTTTGAGGTCCTTGCTCGCCGACTCGGCGATCTGCATCCCGGCCCGGGTGGAGCCGGTGATCGAGATCAGCCGGGGGGTCCTGTGGTCGACGAGCGCACGTCCGGTGTCGCGATCGCCGGTGACCACGTTGAACACCCCGGGAGGCAGCATCTCGGCTGCGAGCTCGGCCATCCGCACCGTCGTGGCCGGAGTGGTGTCGGACGGCTTGAGAACCGTCGTGCACCCGGCTGCGATCGCGGGGGCGAACTTCCACACCGCCATCATCATCGGGTAGTTCCACGGGGCGACCTGGCCGACCACTCCCACGGGCTCGCGACGAATCATCGAGGTGTGACCGGCCATGTACTCGCCGGCCGAGCGACCCTCGAGGTTGCGCGCCGCCCCGGCGAAGAACCTGAGCTGGTCGACCATCGGCGGGATCTCTTCGCTGGCGGTCAACGCCAGCGGCTTGCCGGTGTTCTCGCTCTCGAGGGCGATCAGCTCGTCGGCGTTCGCCTCGATCGCGTCGGCCAGCTTGAGCAGGGCCAGCGACCGCTCGGACGGCGTGGTGTCCTTCCACGTCTCAAAAGCCGTCGACGCCGCCGCAAAGGCGCGATCGACGTCCTCGGCCGAGCTCTTCGCGGCCTGCGCGAAGACCTCTCCGGTCGTCGGGTTGATGAGGTCCATCATCTGGCCGTCGGCCGAGTCGACGGACTCGCCGTTGATGAAGTTACGGATGACGCGGTCGCTCACGTGATCTCCTCGATGGGGGTGGAACGGCGTAGGTGGTCGGGCGAGCGGGCCGAGGCGATCACTGACGACCACTCCGCGGCCTGTCCCGCCTCCCCACCCTAGCCCCAGACGGCAGAAAACGACAGAGTTCGTGCCCTTCGGTTACCGATTTCGTCGCGAATCTGCCATTTCTCGACGGAATCACTTGCCTTTGTCCCGAAAGAGCGACAGGATGCGCGAATGGTCAGCCGCGACCGCGTCTCCGAACGCAGCAATGGAGCCGTCCTCGACGACGTGTCGAAGGCGATTATCGAGCAGCTGCAGGAGGACGGTCGTCGACCCTACTCGGCGATCGGCAAGGCGGTCGGTCTCTCGGAGGCAGCCGTGCGCCAACGCGTGCAGCGCCTGCTCGAGACCGGCGTGATGCAGATCGTGGCGGTCACCGATCCGCTCTCCGTGGGATTTCCTCGGGCAGCCATGATCGGCGTTCGGGTCGAGGGCGACATGGAAGACGTTGCCGATGCCCTGGAGACCATGGCAGAGGTCGACTACGTCGTCATCACGGCCGGTTCCTACGACATCCTTGTCGAGGTCGTCTGCGAGGACGATGACCATCTGCTCGACGTCATCAACCGCCAGATCCGGGCCATCCCCGGTGTTCGGCACACCGAGAGCTTCGTCTACCTCAAGCTCCGTAAACAGATCTACTCCTGGGGAACCCGATGAGCACATCACCGCAATACGTCAACGAACCGGGCGACGACCGCCTGGCCGAGAGTGCACGTGACCACCTGTGGATGCACTTCACCCGCCACTCGAGCTATGAGGACGGCAGCCACGTACCTGTGATCACACGGGGCGACGGCGCCTACATCTGGGACGACCAGGGGAACAAGTACCTCGATGGCCTCGCCGGGCTCTTCGTCGTGCAGGTGGGCCACGGTCGGACAGAGCTGGCTGAGGTGATGGCCAAGCAGGCCTCTGAGCTGGCGTTCTTCCCGCTCTGGTCCTACGCCCACCCGCCGGCCATCGAGCTGGCCGACCGGCTGGCCGAGCTCGCACCGGGTGACCTGAACCGGGTGTTCTTCACCTCTGGTGGCGGCGAGGCGGTCGAGAGCGCCTGGAAGCTGGCCAAGCAGTACTTCAAGTTGACCGGCAAGCCGATGAAGCACAAAGTGATCAGCCGCTCGGTCGCTTATCACGGCACGCCCCAAGGCGCCTTGTCCATTACCGGCATCCCGGACGCAAAGAAGTACTTCGAGCCGCTGGTCCCGACGGGGATCAAGGTGCCCAATACCAACTTCTACCGCGCACCCGAGCACGGTGACGACATCAACGCCTTCGGCCAGTGGGCAGCCAACCGGATCGCCGAGGCCATCGAGTTCGAGGGTCCCGACACGGTGGCAGCGGTGTTCCTCGAGCCGGTGCAGAACTCCGGCGGATGCTTCCCGCCCCCTCCCGGCTACCTCGAGCGCGTCCGCGAGATCTGCGACGAGTACGACGTCCTGTTCGTGTCGGACGAGACGATCTGCGCCTACGGCCGCATCGGTGACTACTTCGCCACCAAGCGCTATGGGGTGACGCCCGACATCATCACGTCGGCGAAGGGCCTGACATCCGGCTACGCACCACTCGGAGCGATGATCGTCAGTGACCGGCTGTTCGAGCCGTTCCGCCACGGTCAGGAGTACTTCGCACACGGCTACACCTGGGGCGGACACCCCGTGTCGGCCGCCGTCGCGTTGGCCAACCTCGACATCTTCGAGCGTGAGGGCATCAACCAGCACGTCCGGGACAACGAAGGAGCCTTCCGGTCGACCCTTGAGAAGCTCACCGACCTGCCGATCGTTGGCGACGTCCGGGGCGACGGCTACTTCTACGGCATCGAGCTGGTCAAGGACAAGAAGACCAAGGAGACGTTCGACGACGACGAGGCCGAACGCCTGCTCCGCGGATTCTTGTCCAAGGCTCTGTTCGACGCCGGGCTGTACTGCCGGGCAGACGATCGAGGCGACCCCGTGATTCAGCTCGCCCCCCCGCTCATCATCGGACAGCCGGAGTTCGACCAGATCGAGGCGACGTTGCGATCGGTCCTCACCGAGGCCTGGTCGATCCTGTAGTCCGATCAACCTGGCCGAAGGGGTCCGTGGCCGGTTTGCGACGGGCCCCTTCGCCACATCCGAACCCATGAGGACCCATGACCACTTCTGAGCTTCCGGCACCTGGCACGACTGATCGCACGACCGTTCGCCGCCTCGCGGAGAAGACCATCAACGATCGCGGGACCGGATACTCGATTCTCGATGCCGGGTTCGTCGCCCACGTCTCGGTGGTCGACGAGAGCGGCCAACCGTATGTCGTGCCGGTCGGCTACGCACGCGACGGCGACCGAGTGCTCTTTCACGGGTCGACAGGCAGCCGTCTCTTCCGCGGGCTGGCCGATGGTCAGTCGACCTGCCTGACCGTCACCCTGCTCGACGGCATGGTCCTGGCGAGGTCGACCTTTGAGTCGTCCATGCAGTACCGAGGCGTGATGGCGCTTGGCAGCTGCAGCGTGCTCGAGGGTGCCGACAAGGACCGCGCCCTCGAACTCATCACCGAGCATCTGCTCCCCGGTCGCTGGGCTGAGGCACGGCACCCGAGCCAGAAGGAACGAGCAGCCACCCTGGTTCTTGCGCTCAATCTGGACGAGATATCGGTCAAGGTCTCTGACGGACCACCCGAGGACGAGGACGAGGACGTCAGCCGCCCCATCTGGGCCGGAGTCGTCCCGCTTCGCGAGTCGTTCGGCGACCCGGTGGACGCCCCCGACCTGGTCGAGCCCTTTCCGGTTCCTGCCTACGTCAAGGCGTGGCGCCGCCCCGCCCCTGCCTGAGCCACAGCTCAGCGGCCACCCGCTCGGTCACGAGCAGCTCGGAAAGAAAGCGCACACCTTCGTCGTCGTCGTGCCGATAGCGGACCGAGGCGGCGGTGCCCTCGACGTCGGCGCCTACGGCGACAACCGTCGACCCCCTTTCCCCCGTCCACCGCAACAGCTCGCTCTCGTACCGACTTCCGGGAAGGAGCAGCATCCGGTAGTCCTGCGTCTTGGTCAGGTAGACGTCGACATGGCTCCACTCGCCGGTCTCGCTTGCCACCGCAGGCCGACGTGGTCCCTCACGCAGCATCAGAGCGCTCTGCTGTGCATTGCCAATCCTCCGGAACGGCGCGACGACCGCCGTCAGATCGGGTCCAGCCAGGTACTCGACGGTCCTCGGCAGCCAGGAGTCGCGCCGGTCACTCAGGTCGTCCGCCGCATCGATGGCCCGACCCAGCAGGGACAACAGGTCCCGGTCGACGCCGGTGAGCTTGGCCTCCAGCGCCAGCAGCATCACCTGCGTGTGGGTATACGACCGGCACGAGACTCCGCCCCTCTCGTCACCGGCATGCAGCAGCACCGTCGCATCGGCGACCTCGGTGAGTGCGGATCCCTCGACGTTCGTCATGACCGTCACCGGAGACTGCCCCGCGTACTGGGCGACGGCGTCCAGCGTCTCGCGCGAGCCGCCGGACGCCGAGATAGCGACGACGAGCTGCTCGGTGTCTGGCGGGGGCAGGAGATCGGACGACGCCAATTCTGCGACAGCGTCGACACCGTGCGCCCGGAGCCGAGCCGCGGCAACACCGGCCGCGAACATCGAGGACCCCATGCCGAGCAGCAGCACCTGCCCAACGTCTTCGGGCAGATCTGACCACGGGTCACCGGTCACGAGAACTCGCTGCACATCACGCAGAGCCGACGGGCGTTCGTCGAGATCAGCCGAGAACAGCAGAGGGTCCACGACGCTCCTCAGGTGGTCAGACCGCGGGATACAGGGCCTGCAGCGCCTGATCGGGGACGTAGCGCCAGCGCGGCAGATGCCGGACAGCGTAGAGGTACTCGCGGCACTCCTGCTCGGCCTGCATCGGCCGGAGGAGCCGCTCATCGAGCAGGGCGGCACGACCGTGATGGTCGAGCCGGGCTCGGTAGGCATCGAGGAACAGGCGCTGTGCTTCGGCTATCCATACCTGCACCGGCTCTCTGTCAGCCCCCTCCATCCGGCGGAGGACAACTCGGCCGACATGATCGATGGACTGAAGCATTCCGGCCACGTCACGTGCCGCCGGTTGTGGAGCCAGTCGAGAGGGGACGGGCAGGATCGGATTCCCGTCGAAGTCAGCGATGGCGAACCCGTCGTCCCAACGCAACACCTGACCGATGTGCAGATCGCCATGGACCGGGATGGTCGTCGTCTCGGCGACCTCCGCCATGCCATCGAACGTCGACTCGATGCGCGGCACCAACGCGACAAGGCGCTCCCCCTCCGGGCCGCCGACCGCTTGCACGGCCTGGACTAGCAGATCACGAGCAAGCTCTCGCCACCCCCGAATCTCATCTCCCACTGCCGGTTGTTCGGGCACTGCAATCAGGGGCGAAGGCGTCGCCATGGCTGCGTGCATGTCGGCCACGGTCTCCCCCACGAGTGGAAAGTCCATCACCGAGGCGTCCAGGGGGCCTCCGCTGGCGATGAAGCCTCCGGCCGCATGCACGGCCCAGGACCATCCGTCGCTCGCGCCGGGAAGGAACTGAACCACCGAGGCGAGCAAGAGTTCGGCGTCGCCGTCATTCCACGTCACGAACCCCAAGGGCCGGGGCATCGAGGTGAAGCCGGTTGA
Source organism: Actinomycetes bacterium (assembly GCA_024644345.1). Lineage (GTDB taxonomy): Bacteria > Actinomycetota > Actinomycetes > JAHEKZ01 > JAHEKZ01 > JAHEKZ01. The sequence continues at coordinate 75,990 of JAHELE010000002.1, forward strand.
CTCCAGATGAGCGATCACGGTGGGCGCCGGGGTGGGCTCGGCACGAACCGCCCACTTGACCACGGCGCGTTCATCCACCACCACCGACTCGTGCGTTTGGTCCACCAGCATCGGACGCTCCCGCGCGCCGGCCGCGACCTCCGGTCCGTGGGTGAACGAGACAGCCGTGAACCCTTGCTCCATCGCTGGCCCCCCCGCCGCAAGTTCGCGGACGAGCCAATCGGCGGCTCCGTCACCGGGCAGGACGCGGGCCAACCGCTCGGAATCGGCCCGAAAGGGGGCGCCGAGGACGGACTCATCGGGTAAGGCGAAGACGCCAAGCCAGACGTCGCCGAACAGGTGGGTCGCCGCTCGCAGTCGTGGCTCCTGCTCTACCGGCGTTCCCTCCCGCTGGTGCAGTGGGGGAAGCAGCCCGTGGGCTCGGCCGGATGCCGCCAGGTCGGCTAGACGTCGGAACGACGGGCGGTCAGCCTCGGGCACGGTGCTGACGTGCAACGTCTTCGATCACGTCGGCCGCACGCTCCTTGCCGCGCCGCCCCCTGATCGCCGCACCCATCGCCTCCATCCGTGAACGCAGCTGACGATCTGCCAGAAGACCGTCGACCGCGCCGGTCAACTCGTCAGCCGTGAACTCGTAGGTGCGCAGTCGACGTCCGAAACCCAGCTCGTCCATCCGCTGGGCGTTGTCGTACTGGTCCCAGAACAGCGGAAGCAGAACCATCGGCTTACCGAAGTGGAGCGCCTCGGTGGTCGTGTTGTTGCCACCGTGGGTGATGACCAGGTCGACGAGTGGCAGGAGAGAGGTCTGCGGCAAGAACTCTGCCCCCCACATGTTCTGAGCCAGCTCGTACTCGGTGTGCTGTGGGCCCTTGCTGACAATGAAGCGATGCCGCGTCGTGCCCAACACGTCGATGAGACGCTTCATCAGGTCGACGTCGGCACTCCCCAGCGACCCCAAGGACAGGTACACCAGGCTCGAGTCTGCCGGGCGGTCGACCAGCTCGACGGGCAGCTCAAACGGTTCATCTGTGGAACGCACGGACGAGTCGAGGCGGTACCAGGTGTCCTCGAGCGGCCGCCGGTCGACGTAGTCGGCCTCCTCGGGAAAGACATACAGGTTGGCGTGACTTGAGACGGGCATGAACTCCAAGTAGGGCAGCGGTTCGGCGCCACAGGACGTGACGAACTCGTTGAAGTCCCTCCACATGTCGCGATGCGTCTGCTCGTACTCAGCCCGGAACGACGCCCACTCGCTGTCGTCATCGGCGGGGAGGCCCGAAAACGTGGGGGCGACGCCGTCTCCCTTGACCTCCAGGGGGTTGCAGCTGACGATGCGGACGAAGGGGGCCTCCGACGTCGTCAGCGCAGGAAAGATGACGACGTTGTCCTCGACGATGACGTCTGGCCGCTGCCGCGCGACGATCTCACGCAGGTGCGGTTCGCAGTACTTCACTCCGTCGATCAGCGCCTGGTAGGTCGGGGCGATGAAGGTCCGTAGCTGATCGGACGTCGCCTTGCGGAACTCAGGCGAAGTCTCCCGGATGAACTCCTTCCAGAACGCCCCGGGATCTGACCCGTCGTCGCCTTCCGGTGGCGGGGCGAGATCGACGAGATCCTCGACGAACCCGAGCGGCTCCAACTTGCCTCTCCAGCTGGCCTCGGCTGCGAACACCACTCGATGCCCGCGCCGCAGGAGCACGTCACCGATTCCGATGCAGTTCCCGGTGGGACCGTAGGCGGACTCCGGAAGGAAGAGGACAGTCAGTGGGCGGTCGGTCATCGTGGCTCCTAACGTGAGGTCACCGTCCCAGGCGTTCGAGACCTCGCGGCATCATGGCATCCGCCACTTCATCGGGTACGCCGGGACGCGCCCGACGGCAGGGGCCATCATGGAGGCCCGAACCCATCGTCCCGTGCCCGAGAGGAACCATCGTGACCACTCCGTTGCTGACCGCCAACGCGTCCACCGAGCTGCATGCCGACCTCGAGGACTGGGGCCCGCGCGAGGGGGCGGACAGCGGCCACCCCCGCATGAGTGGTCGGATCTTCTACGAGGGAAACGGGATCCAGGTGGGCGTCTGGGAGTGCACCCCCGGAGGGTGGGCGATCCATGACCGCCCTGACCACGAAACCGTGCAGATTCTGGCCGGACGGGCCAGGCTCACCGACTCCGACGGCACTTCCGTCGAGCTCACCCAGGGCGACGTATTGACCCTCCCCAAGGGCTGGTCAGGACGCTGGGACATCGTGGAGACGGTCCGCAAGCTCTACGTCATCGCCGACTAGTCCGACCGCCACGAGCCAGTGGTATATTGGATCCAATCTCACCTGATTCTCACTGGAGCCATCCCATGCCGGTCCGTCCTCTTGATCTGATCGCCGCCGACAGCCTCCTCGACGAGGAGGAGCTGGCCATCCGCGACACCGTTCGTCAGTTCGGCGTTGACCGGTTGCGACCGCACATCGCGGAGTGGTTCGAAGAAGGCAGCCTTCCCGCCCGAGACCTTGCTCGTGAGCTCGGGAGTCTGGGCGTCCTGGGGATGCATCTCGAGGGCTACGGCTGCTCAGGCACCACCTCCGTCGCCTACGGCCTGGCCTGCATGGAGCTGGAGGCGGTCGACTCCGGCATCCGCTCGCTGGTCAGCGTGCAGGGGTCGTTGGCGATGTTCGCCATCTGGCGATGGGGCAGCGAGGAGCAGAAGCAGCAGTGGCTCCCCGCGATGGCGGCCGGGGAGGCCATTGGCTGCTTCGGACTCACCGAGCCCGACTTCGGTTCCAACCCGTCCGACATGCGCACCAGAGCAAAGCGGGACGGATCGGACTGGTTGCTCAACGGCACCAAGATGTGGATCACCAACGGGGCGGTGGCCGACGTGGCAGTCGTGTGGGCCCAGACCGACGACGGGATCCGCGGGTTCGTCGTGCCGACAGACTCTCCCGGTTTCTCCGCACCGGTGATCAAGAGCAAGCTGAGCCTGCGGGCCTCGATCACGAGCGAGCTCGTGCTCGACAACGTTCGACTGCCTGACTCGGCGCTCCTTCCCGACGTGATCGGGCTGAAGGGACCGCTGTCGTGTCTGACCGAGGCGCGGTTCGGCATCGTGTTCGGCGTTGTCGGCGCCGCGCGGGACTGCCTCGAGACGGCCATCGACTACGCGGTCAACCGCGAGCAGTTCGACAAGCCCATCGCGGGCTTCCAGCTGACTCAGAAGAAGCTCGCCGAGATGACCGTCGAGCTCGACAAGGCGTTCTTGCTGGCTCTCCACCTTGGTCGCCTGAAGGACGCCGGAGCCATCAAGCCCGAAATGGTGTCAGTCGGCAAGCTCAACAACGTGCGAGAGGCCATCGGCATCGCTCGCGAGTCGCGAACGATCCTGGGGGCCAACGGCGTCACGCTTGAGTACCCGGTCATGCGTCACGCGAACAACCTCGAGTCGGTCCTGACCTACGAAGGAACCGAGGAGATCCACACCCTCGTCATTGGGCAGGCGGTCACCGGGCTCGCTGCTTACCGGTAGGTCAGCAGAACTCCTGCGACACGCAGTCGTCGTTTCCCCCGTCATCGGGGGCCCCGCTCGACAGCGCGACACCGAAGAGGACGGCCAGGAGGACCACGATCAGGGCGAGCCCGACCACGAACCCCTTGCCCTCCATCGCCGCCCTCCGCCCTGTGATCCCCCACGCCGTACGTTCAGCCTGTCATGACCTGGCCCTGACAGCATCGCTTTTGCCAATCACGGGCCCAGATCCACTCAATTGGTGGCTCCCCCGCGGCGCTCAGCTGTCCGGCAGCACCTGGGCCAGCGTCTCGACTGCCCGCTGGCGGTGACGGCGTAAGAGGGCCACCGCCTCTTCGGCATCACCTTGTCGAACCGACTCAAGCACCTTCCGGTGCTCGTCGTGGACGGCCTCCCGATGCTTGCTCTCGGAGTAGTACAGCGAGCGGTAGGCGTCGGTGGCGTCCCACAGCACTCTGATGAGCTTGAGCAGCCGAGGCATGTGGGCCGCCTCGATCAGACCGAAGTGAAAGCGCCGGTTGGCGGCGGCCATCGCCATGAGGTCACCGGCCGCCGACGCCCGTTCCACCTCACTCAGTGAGCAGGCCAGAGCAGCCATCTCGTCGTCGGTGATGCGCGGCACGGCGACCCGAACCGCCTCCGACTCGAGCAGATCCCGAATCCGGTAGACCTCGCGAAGATCGTCGAGATCAAGCTCGGCCACGAAGTACCCCCGATGCGGGCGGTACGTCACCTGACCCTCTCCCTCGAGGATCTTCAACGCCTCGCGCAGCGGCACTCGGGATACGCCGAACCGTTCCGCGAGGGCGTCTTGCAGCACCTGTTCGCCAGGGCGCAGCTCGCCGGAGGCGATGGCTACTCTCAGCTCGGCCAGCACCGCCTCCTGCGCAGTGGGAGGTCGCCGGAACCCTTGCCGCGTCATGTCATGGCCCACCAGGCGACGGCGGGGCGGACAGCCCCTCGATGTCGCCGAGGGTGCTCTCTCCCAGCACGGGGGGCGCGCTCCGGTAGGTGACCGGGGTCCGCCCCAGCGTGATGGGGTTGGCCACCGTCGGCTCACCGGCCACCTGAGCCACCGGCTGCAGTCCCAGATGGTCGGCCAGGGCAAACGCCCCTTGGACGTCGTGGATCGGCCCGGCCGGGACTCCTGACGCTGACAGCCGCGCGAACCACTCCTCGGCTCCGGCGGTCGCCAACCGTTCACACATCACCGCAAACAGGGCGCTTCGGTTCTGGACCCGAGCGGGATTGGTGGCAAAGCGCGGGTCGTCAGCCCACTCGGGACAACCCAGGACATCGGCGCACGCGCGGAACTGACGGTCGTTCCCGACGGCGATGACCATGGGCGCGTCGGCCGTCGGGTACGACTCGTACGGCGCGATGCTGGGATGCCGATTTCCCATGATCTGCGGAACGAACCCGGCCCCCACAAAGCCAGCCGACTGGTTGACCATTCCTGAGAGCAGCGACGACAAGAGGTTGACCTCGACACGTTGGCCGCGGCCGCTGGTGGTGCGCTCGTTCAGCGCCGCCAGAATGCCCACTGTTGCGTGCAGCCCGGTGATCACGTCCACCAGCGCCACTCCGACCTTCACCGGCTGATCCGGCGACGATCCCGTGATGCTCATCAGTCCACCGACCGCCTGGACCAAGAGATCATAACCGGGCAGCTCTGCCCCACCGGAGGTACCGAACCCGGTGATCGAGCAGTAGACCAGCCCAGGGTTGTGCGGGCTCAGCTGGTCGAAGCCCAGGCCCATCCGGTCGAAGGCGCCGGGCTTGAAGTTCTCGACCAGGACGTCGGCGCCGAGCGCGAGGGCCCGGGCCTCCGCCACTCCCTCGGTCGATGACAGATCGATAGCCACCGAGCGCTTGTTCCGGTTGACCGAGCCGAAATAGGTCGACTGGTCACCCCGCCACGGCGGCCCCCAGGCGCGGGTGTCGTCGCCGGTGTCGGGGCGCTCCACCTTGACGACCACGGCGCCAAGGTCGGCGAGCAGCATCGTGGCGTAGGGACCGGCCAGGACGCGGCTGAAATCAGCGATCACAACGCCGTCGAGCGCACCCGTCACCACGACCACTCCTCCCGACCAGCGCGAGGGAGATTGTATCCAATCGCTCAGCCGGCGTCGTGAGGCGGCTGGTCCCGCGGCGTCCTTCGCTCGGCGGCCGTCTGTTGTGCCACATTCAGCAGCAGCCGAACCCCCGCGCCGACCAAGATGAGCCCGAGAACCATTTGGCCGGTGGTCACCGCCCGCGTGGTGGCGGACGTCGGGGTGATGTCGCCGAAGCCGACGGTCGCAATGGTTGTCACCGTGAAGTACAGCGCGTCGAGCCGGCTGAGGTGTTCGGTGTAGCTGCTCGGGTCAGCCTGCGCGAGCACGTAGTGGACGCTGGCCATAGCAGTCACGAACACTGTGCCGACCATCGCGATCCCCTCTGTCGCGCGGAGCACCGGGTAGTCGGCCTGTCTGATCTGACGTAGCTGGCGGCTGAAGAAGGCGACGAAAACTGCTAGTCCGACGACGATCGCCACAGCACCCAGGGTGAGGTTGTCACGTTCGTTCAGCGGAAAGCTGAAGTACACGATCAACAAGGCCGTCGTCGCCACGAGGATGCGGATGACAGCCAACAACACATGCCGGCGATCGGCGGTACTCGGATGGGCCGCGTTAGCCACGAGATCCCTCCTCCGTTGACGTCGCAGCCAGCTGGCCGCATGCCCCGTCGATCTCACGGCCACGCGTGTCACGCACCGTGACAGCGACGCCGTGGTCCTCGAGCTTCCCCACAAAGGCCCGCTCTGCCTCGGGGGGTGCTGCTGTCCAGACCGAGCCGGGCGTGGGGTTGAGCGGGATCACGTTCACGTGCACCAACCGGTTCTCGAGCATCGACCCCAGGAGGTGGGCCCGCCACGGCTGGTCGTTGATGTCGCGGATCAAGGCGTACTCGATCGAGACCCGGCGACCGGTGACGTCTGCGTACGCCCACGCCGCACTCAGCACCTCTTCGACCGGGTAGCGAGTATTGAGCGGCACCAGGGTGTTGCGCAGCTCGTCGTCCGGGGCATGCAATGACACGGCGAGTGTGACCGGAATCCCTTCACCGGTGAGACGTTCCATCGCCGGAACCAGCCCCACGGTGGAGACCGTGACCGACCGTGCCGAGATACCCAGACCGGACGGCGTGGGTTCGGTCAGCCGGCGAACGGCGTCCATGACCGCGCGGTAGTTGGCCAACGGCTCGCCCATGCCCATGAAGACGACGTTCGACACCCTGCCGGGGCCGCCCGCGACTTCGCCGGATGCCAGCATGCGCGCCCCGGTGACCACCTGGTCGACGATCTCCGCCGTCGACATGTTGCGAGTGAGCCCGGCTTGTCCGGTGGCGCAGAAGGGGCAGTTCATACCGCACCCGGCTTGGGACGAGACGCACATGGTCGTGCGTCCGGGGTAGCGCATGAGAACGCTCTCGACCAGGGCGCCGTCGAAGAGGCGCACCACGTTCTTGACCGTGGCCCCGTTGTCGCAGGTCAATGTTCGCACCGGCGTCAGGAGGCGGGGCAGCGCCGTCATCGCCAGGGCATCTCGCTCGGCCGCCGGAAGGTCCGTCATCTCGTCAGGGGCATCGACCAGACGCTCGAAGTAGTGCCGGGACAGCTGGTCAGCCCGAAAGGCAGGGTGACCCAGCTCGCTGAGCCACTCGCGTCGATCGCTGGCCGAAAGATCGGCGAGGTGGCGCGGTGGTTTGGCGCGTCGCGGCGCCACCATGGTGAGCTCTCCGGGGTCAGGCGCCATCTGAACCACTGGCCGACTCAGCCCGCGTGAGCAGGTCGCGGGGATCAAGGCCGAGTTCGTGGGCCACACCCGTCAGCCATTCGCGGGCCAGACCTTGTGGGGTCAGGTCCGCGCCTCCGAGAACGGCTTGGACCGCCAGTCCATCCATGAGACTGGTCAGCCTCAGGGTGGTCCGCGCGGGGTCGTCCACTGTGAAGAGCCCGGAGGCGATACCTGCTTCGACGACCTTCAGCACCTCTCGACGCCCTCGCTCGTCCGAGGCTCGACGAAGCTCGTCGATCCGCTCGTCGTGCAGTCCCCTGACCCAGACCTCGAGCCATAGCTGCCAGTCGCCGAAGGCCGGGCCGCTCTCGGACGAGAGCAGGGCCATCTGCACCAGCTGTTCGGTGGGGTCTGCATCCGCGTGCTGTGCCAAGGCCTCGTAGTACTCGTCCTCGACCGACTCGAGTGCGGCGACCAAAACATCAGCCAAGCTACTGAAGTGGTAGAGAACCAGGGCCGGGCTGGTCCCGGCGGTTGCGGCGATGTCGGCCACGCGCGTTCCCGAAAAGCCACGCTCTCGCAGAACGGCGACCGCGGCAGCCAGGATCCGGCGACGGCGTTCGTCTGGGGCCTTTGCTGCCAGCGTCATGCCCCCATCATTCACCATGGGCCCTGATCATCCTGCAATCGCGGCAAGGACGAGCGCCATCACGGGCGCCGTGGGGAGCAGAGAGTCGAGGCGGTCCATGATCCCGCCGTGCTCGGGCAGGAGGTGCCCCATATCCTTCACGCCCAGATCGCGCTTGAGCAAAGACTCCGCCAGATCGCCAGCGGTTGCCGTAAAGACCGCAACCAGACCCACCAAGGCCCCTTGCCACCATGCGGCGTCGAGCAGGAGCGGCACAACGATTGCCGAACCCACCGTGGCGGCGACCACCGAACCAGCCAGCCCCTCCCACGACTTCTTCGGACTCACCGACGGGGCCATCGGGTGCTTTCCGAAGCGGACGCCGGCGGCGAAACCCCCGGTGTCACTCAGCACGACCGCCAGGATGAAGACCACGATCCGATCGGCGCCGTCATCGGCGTTCGCCATCAGCACGGCAGCTGACGCCAGAAGGGGAACGTACACCGCCACGAAGGCTCCGACGACCATGTCTCGACCCAGCCGGTCGTTCGCGACACCGGCCAGTCGTGCAGCCGCAACAGCTACGACCGTGAGGACCAACGCCACCGTCAGGGCATCGGTGCCGTCGGCATAGGCAGCAACCACCATGGCTGCCCCACCGACCATCAACGGCACTCTCGGCACGTGGATGGTTCGACCCTCCAGCACCGAGCAGACCTCGTAGACCGCTACCACCACGGCAATGGCGACCAAGGCGACGAAGAGTGCAGTGGCCGCGTACACCGTGATGAGCACAAGCGCTGCCATCGCCACGCCAACGGCGGTTGCGACGGGGACATTGCGTCCGGACCGTCGCTTCCTGTCCGCCGGGGCGGTCTCGGTCGCGCGCTCAGCCGACCCAGCGGGGTCTGTCATCAGACTTCGAGGAGCTCGGCTTCCTTGTGCTTGAGCAGATCGTCGACCTGTGCGGTGTACTTGTGGGTCAGCTCGTCGAGCTGTTTCTCTGCTCGTCGAACGTCGTCCTCGCCGACCTCGCCGTCCTTCTGGAGCTTGTCGAGGTGATCCTTGGCGTGACGCCGTACGTTGCGCATGGCAACGCGCGCATCCTCAGCCTTGTGCTTGGCCACCTTGATGAACTCCTTGCGGCGCTCCTCGGTCAGCGGCGGAAACGAGATCCGGATGATCGTGCCATCATCGACTGGGTTCACTCCGAGGTCGGAGTCGCGGATGGACTTCTCGATCGCGGACAGGGCTCCCTTGTCGTAGGGCGTGACGATCATCTGACTGGGCTCGGGCGACTGAAACGAAGCCAGCTGGTTCACCGGCGTCGGAGTGCCGTAGTAGTCGGCGAGGATCTTGCTGAACATCGCCGGGTTGGCTCGACCGGTTCGAATCGTGGCGAAGTCCTCCTTGGCCACCGAAATGGCCTTGCCCATCTTCTCCTCGGCCTCACGCATGGTCTCAGCGATCATCGACTTCCACCTTCTCCTCAGACGTCCTGCGCCACAAGAGTGCCGATCTTCTCACCCCGAATGGCGCGGGCGATGTTGCCCTCCTCCATCAGGTTGAACACGATGATCGGCAGCTGGTTGTCTCGGCAGAGGCTGAAGGCCGTGGCGTCGGCGACTTTCAGCTCACGGGCCAGCGCCTCATCGAAGCTCAGCCGGTCGTACCGAACGGCGTCCGGGTTCGTCTTGGGATCGGCGTCATACACGCCGTCGACACTCTTGGCCATGAGCACGACCTCGGCAGAGATCTCCAGTGCCCGCTGGGCAGCGGTCGTGTCCGTGGAGAAGTAGGGGGCCCCGAGGCCCGCCCCGAAAATCACCACGCGGCCCTTCTCGAGGTGCCGGATCGCTCGCCTGGGAACGTACGGCTCGGCCACCTGCCCCATCGTGATCGCGGTCTGTACCCGGGTTTCGACGCCGCGCTTCTCCAGGAAGTCCTGGAGAGCCAGACAGTTCATGACAGTGCCCAGCATGCCCATGTAGTCGGCTCTCGAGCGGTCCATCCCACGTTGGGACAGCTCGGCTCCGCGGAAGTAGTTGCCGCCACCGATCACCACCGCCACCTGCGCGCCGCCGGCGACGACGTCGGAGATCTGCCTCGCAATGGCGGCCACCACGTCTGGGTCGACGCCAAGGCCGCCGTTACCAGCGAAGGCTTCGCCGGAGAGCTTGAGCAGAACACGGCCGAAGCCGCCCTGCGCTCGGGCGGAGTTGGCGTGATCTGCACTCATGAGCGTCTCCTCGGTCGTCCTACCGGGACAGTCTCAGACCTGGCCGACCTCGAAGCGAGCGAACCTGCGCAGAGAGACGCCGGCCGCAGTCAGCACCTGCTCGACGGACTTCTTCTGGTCCTGCACGCTCGGTTGGTCCAGGAGTACCACCTGCTTGTAGAACCCGGTGACCCGTCCCTCGATGATCTTCGGAAGGGCGGCCTCGGGCTTTCCTTCCTCGCGGGCAGTCGCCTCAGCGATGCGCTGCTCGTTCTCGACCACATCAGCAGGGATCTCGTCACGGCTCAGGTACTGCGGCCGCATGGCCGCCACCTGCATGGCGGCGCCGCGCGCGGCAGCCTCGTCGTCGCCGTCGAAGGCGACGAGCACACCGACAGATGGTGGCAGGTCGCTGGCACGCTTGTGCAGGTACACGGTGGTGGGGCCGTCAAAGACCGCCACCCGGCCGAGCACGAGCTTTTCGCCGATAACTGTGGCCAACGCATCGACCGCCTGCTGCACGGTGTGGCCGTCGGTCAACGTCTCGGCCGCCAGCTCTTCGCTCGACGAGACCTTGGTCGACGCAGCGAGGTCGGCTATCTGCGCGCCCAGAAGCTGGAACTGGTCGTTCTTGGCGACGAAGTCGGTCTCACAGTTGAGCTCGATCAGCGCGCCACCGGATGCGGCAACCAGGCCATTGGCTGCCGTCCGCTCAGCACGCTTGCCGAGGCTCTTCGCTCCCTTGATGCGCAAGACCTCGATCGCCTTGTCGAAGTCACCGTCGGACTCCTCCAGGGCCTTCTTGCTGTCCATCATCCCTGCGCCGGTCGCCTCGCGGAGACGCTTGACGTCAGCGGCTGAGACGTTCGCCATGGGTTTCCTTCCGTCGTTGGTGCTGCTGAGGTCGGCCGACCTCGGTCAGGCCTTGGCTGGGTCGGCGTCAGCGGCCGGTGTCTCGGGAGCCGGAGTCTCGACGACCACTGTCTCGACGACAGCCGTCTCGACGACAGCCGTCTCCGCGACCGGTGTCTCGGTGGAGGCTGCATCGCCGCTCAGCAGCTCTCGCTCCCACTCGGGCAGCGGCTCGTCAGCGCCTGGCTCGGCCGCCTCTGGCTTGGCATCACCAGCCGCGGCGCCGGCGCGCGAGACCAGGCCATCGGCTACGGCGTCGGCGATCACGCGGGTCAGGAGGGCAACGGACCGAATGGCGTCGTCATTGCCCGGGATCGGGTAGTCGACGTCGTCCGGGTCGCAGTTGCTGTCGAGGATGGCGACAACCGGGATACCCAGTTTCTTGGCCTCGTCGACAGCGATGGACTCCTTGTTGGTGTCGATCACCCAGAGCGCACTCGGGATCTTGGCCATATCCCGAATTCCGCCCAGCGTGCGCTCCAGCTTGACCTTCTCGCGGCGCAGAACCAGAAGCTCCTTCTTGGTCAGACCTGATCCCGCGACATCGTCGAAGTTGATCTCCTCGAGCTCCTTGAGGCGCTGAAGCCGCTTGTGCACGGTCTGGAAGTTGGTGAGCATTCCGCCGAGCCAGCGGTGGTTGACGTAGGGCATTCCCACGCGCGTCGCCTGCTCGGCGATGGCCTCCTGGCCCTGCTTCTTGGTGCCGACGAACATGATCGTGCCGCCGTGGGCAACCGTCTCTTTGACGAACTCGTAGGCCCGGTCGATGAAGGCCAGCGACTGCTGCAGGTCGATGATGTAGATGCCGTTGCGCTCGGTGAAGATGAATCGCTTCATCTTGGGGTTCCACCGGCGAGTCTGGTGGCCGAAGTGGACACCGCTCTCGAGCAACTGCCTCATGGTGACGACGGCCATGGCCGTACTCTCCTTACCCGCGCTCACGCGCGGCACTCGGTTCTGTTCGCGACGGCGCCGCGAACCCTGATGTCTGTCGCGGCCTGCCGAACCAGTCTGGAGACCGGGTCGGACCGAGTGACCAACCCCCGCACCCGACAGGACGGGGCGAGCGGGACGGACATGCGAAGTCACCCTGCGGACAGGGTGCTGGGGGCAGTCTACGGGGCCTCCCGCAGGCGGCCTAATCGGGCGCCTGCGGACGCTCCACAGGATCCGGGGGCACGTCACTGTCCCCAGCTCGACCGCTCCTCGTGCCCACCCACTGCGGGCCGACCCATCATTCGGACATGAACCCCTTCGCTCTCGGACTCGCCGCTGCGGCTGTGATGACGCTGGCCATCAGCGGTTCCTTCGGTGGACCCGAGGCGATCGTTCCAGGTGACCGAAGAGCCCCCCGGGTAGTGCAGACCGAATCCGTCGCCCAGTGGCCGGTCAGCCCGGCAACCGTCGAGCGTTCCTTCCAAGCCCATGAGCAGTTCGGGCCCGGCCATCGTGGCACCGATCTGAGGGCCTGGCCCGGCCAGAGCGTCCGATCGGCTCTGTCTGGTGTGGTCGCCTTTGCCGGACAGGTAGCCGGTCGGGGCGTCGTCGTGGTGAGTCACGAGGGCGACCTGCGCACCACGTATCTGCCACTCCGGCCAGACGTCGCGGTCGGTGACCACGTCGACGCCGGTGACCGCGTCGGACACGTTTCTGATGGGCTCCATTGCCCCACGTCCTGCCTGCATTGGGGGGCCAGGCGTGGCGAGCGCTACATCGACCCGCAGACGTTGCTCCCAGCACCGGTGGTTCTGCTCCCACCGTGAGCTCTAGCCGGGTGTGTCGCCCAAGCGTCCACGCAGCTGGAGAACGGCCTTGGTGTGCATCTGGCAGATGCGACTCTCGGTGACCCCGAGCACCTGGCCGATCTCGGCCAGTGTGAGCCCCTCGTAGTAGTAGAGGGTCACCACGATCTTCTCCCGCTCCGGAAGCTGGTTGATCGCCTTGGCGAGCAGGTACTTGGTCTCTTCGGACTCGAAGGCCGCCACCGGATCTTCGGCCTTGGTGTCTTCCAGGGTGTCCACCAGGCTCAGCTTGTCGCCCTTCTCGCCACCGACATTGAGAAGCTCGTCGAGAGCCACGACGTTCACGAACGAGACCCGGCTGAAGATGGTGTGCAGCTCGTCGAGAGTGATGCCCATCTCCTCGGCGACCTCAGGCTCGGTCGGGGTGCGGTGCAGTTTGGCCTCGAGCGCAGCATAGGCACGCTCAACCTCGCGGGCCTTGTAACGCACCGACCTCGGGATCCAGTCGATCGAACGAAGCTCGTCGATGATGGCGCCGCGGATGCGACTGATCGCGTACGTCTCGAACTTGATTGCGCGTTCGAGGTCGAACTTCTCGATGGCGTCGATCAGGCCGAAGATTCCGTACGAGACGAGGTCGGCCTGCTCGATGTTGGGTGGCAGACCAACGCCCACGCGGCCCGCCACGTACTTGACCAGCGGCGAGTAGTGCAGGATCAAGCGTTCGCGAAGGCTCTGTTCACCGGTGTCCTTGAAGTCGCGCCACAGCTTCTGGAGTGCGGCCTCGGCCGCGGCCGCCTCGTCCAAGGCATCGAGCGCGTCGGCGTCCAGATCTGTGTCTGATGCCTTGGCCGCCCCAGCTTTGCGCGCCGCAGCCTTGCTTGCCGGGGGCGAGCCGGCCGCCGACTTGGGGGCCGCCTTCTTGGCCGTCGACACAGCTGGCACCTTCGTGCTCTGCTTGTTGGCAGCAGGCTTCTTGGCCGCGGGCTCCTTGGCCGCGGGCTTCTTGGCCGCAGACTTCGCCGGTGTCTTCGACCCGGTCGTGGCAGTCTTCTTGGCTGTGCTCTTGGCCGGGGTCTTGGCTGCGCGGGCAGCCGACCGCCCAGAGGACACCTTGGACGCGGGTGCGTCCGGTTCAGGCGCGGGGGTGCGCTTGGTCATACGCCCTCTTCAGTCGGTCAACAGAGACATGAGTGTAGATCTGGGTCGTCGCGAGCGTAGCGTGCCCCAGCAGCTCTTGGACTGAGCGCAGATCCGCGCCGCCCTCCAGCAGGTGTGTGGCTGCGGTGTGCCGCAAACCATGCGGGCCGATATCGGGTGCGTTCTCGACC
>JAHELE010000123.1 GCA_024644345.1 Actinomycetes bacterium
GGCCGAGGTCGACGTCTGCATGGTCGCGCCGAAGGGACCCGGGCACCTGGTTCGACGCGAGTACAGCGCGGGCCGCGGTGTCCCCGTCATCGTCGCTGTCGAGCAGGACGCGACCGGTACGGCGTGGGCACTGGCTCTTTCGTACGCGCGCGCGATCGGCGGGCTCCGGGCCGGCGGCATCAAGACCACCTTCACCGAAGAGACTGAAACCGACCTCTTCGGTGAGCAGGCGGTGCTGTGTGGTGGCGCTTCGCAGCTGGTGCAGTATGGGTTCGAGACGTTGATCGAGGCCGGCTACCAGCCCGAGGTGGCCTACTTCGAGTGTCTGCATGAGCTCAAGCTGATCGTCGACCTCATGTACGAGGGCGGCATCGCCAAACAACGCTGGTCGGTCTCGGATACCGCGGAGTACGGCGACTACGTCTCGGGTCCACGGGTGATCGATCCGTCGGTGAAGCAGAACATGCAGGCTGTGCTCGCTGATATTCAGTCGGGGGCATTCGCCGAACGCTTCATCGCCGACCAGGATGCCGGTGCGCCAGAGTTCAAGGCGTTGCGTGCCCAAGGTGAGCAGCACCCGATCGAGGCAGTCGGTCGCGAGCTGCGCGGGATGATGCCGTGGATCGAGTCCGGTGACTCCGACTACACCGAAGGCACAGCTGCCCGGTAGCGGACGCTCTCGCGAAGAGCGTTGCCTTGGGTCGTGCTATCCGCTGTCGGCGATGGCCGGTTCGGCGTAGGCCCAGGGGTACGTCACCACCGTGGCACCTGTCGGGGTGGTCCAACGCATGACGCCGTCAGGGTCGAGCTCGGCATTCCAGTCGGGGGAGTGCTTGAGCCGGTGATGTCGACGGCACAGCACCGCGAGGTTGGCGGCTGCCGTCTCACCCTGTGGCCATGGGATCGTGTGGTCGAGGTCGGTGCCAGAACGAGCCGTGTGTGCCGAGCGGCTGCAGCCGGGGAAGCGGCAGACGCCGTCACGTGCCCGGACGGCGCGGTCGAGCGTGGCTGACGGGCGGTACTGGCGCTCGGCGATGTCGCGCAGCACTCCGGTCTCCGGGTCGACCAGGAGCCGGCGGAACGTGATGTCGCCAAGAGTGGCGTCACCGTCGGGAAGGGCCTCCGGGGCCAAGCCGACGAGCCGCCGAGCCTCGGAGCTGGTGACCGCCCCGACTCCGGCGACCTCACCCGGCTCAGCGCTCCTGCCGAGCAGGACGTCGGCGGGAACGGTCACCCCGATACGCACCTGCGGCGGCTCGGCTCGACCGCACAGCAGGTCGAACAAGGCGTCGGCCCGGCGTTGGTCCATCGTGCGAACGTCATCGGAAGCGGCTGCAAGGGCGAGGGCATTCACCGTGTCGTAGACCTGGCGAGCCTGCACACTTGGCAAGAGTGCCGACAGCTCGGACACGCCGTCAGGCAGCGGTATCACCGTCACCCGGCGTGCACCAACCGCGCGGGCACGGCGTATTTCGGCCATTCCCGGGTCGGCAGCGATGACGCGTCTACACAGCCAGCGGCGCACCTCGGGGCCGGTACGGGTGGACGCGTACTCGGCGGCCTGGCCAGCCAACACGCCAACAGCCGGCTCTGACACCTCGCGAAGGCCGTCGTGGATCAGCTGCACCTTTCGGGCGTCGATCCGACCCTCGGCCCAGGCAGCCTGGAGCGGCGGGTGATCGGTGGCGGCCAGCGCAGTGCCGAACCGGTGCGCGGCCGCGACACGGGTGCAGTGCAGTCGCACCGCGATTTCATCGATCACAAACTCTTCCCGCGTCCCACCTGGCTCCGGCGGTACCAGGTAGTGAGCACCAGCGGCGCGGTCGGCCTCGTCGATCGCATCAGCGACGTGGGCGCGGCGGGCCATCTCGACCATCACCTGCGCCTGCGCCGCCTGCGCGGAGTTCACCACCCGCTCCAGCTCGACCAGCCGATCACGCAACGCGGCATCACCCAGCTGCCGCACCGGTCGAAGTGAAGGTTCCATACCCCGAACCCTGCCACCAGGGTCTGACAACTTGGGAGTCAAGATCCACCGGCCTCAGGTGCAGGAGTTCGGTGGATCGGTGAGGTAGTGCCTGACTACCCTTTGTGCATGATCAGCTACACCTGGCGAGGCCATTTTGAGAGCCCCGAGGTCGAGAGGTTGCATGCCGCGTGCTTTGGTCGTGACGTCGGCGAGTGGGATTGGTTCGGGCAGGTCGACACGCACAGTCTCGGCTGGGTGTGTGCTCGCGCAGGCGACCTCCTCGTGGGCTGGGTGAACGTGGCATGGGATGGCGGGTCCCATGCCTTCGTTCTCGATGCGATCGTCGCGACGTCACATCAACGGCGGGGGATCGCCAGCAGGATGCTGACCATGGGTACCAGCGCTGCCCGAGACGCTGGCTGCGAGTGGCTGCACGTTGACTTCGACGGTCATCTGCGCCCGTTCTACTTCGGCGCATGCGGCTTTGCGTCGACCGACGCCGGCCTCATTCGTCTGTGACGACAGATGGCACCCGCGCACGAAGAGCGGGCACCTGTCCCCGGTAGACTCGCAGAGTGCCTCACCATCGGAGGCCAACTTCCGTTGATTCTCCAACTTTCGAAGGTTTCGCTGTGATCAAACCTGTCGTCCTCATCGCCGAAGAGCTCTCGCCTGCCACGATCGAGGCGCTCGGCCCTGACTTCGAGGTGCGGCACTGCGACGGGGCCGACCGTGCCGAGCTGCTTCCAGCCATCGTCGACGCCGACGCCGTTCTGGTCCGCAGCGCCACCCAGATCGATGCCGAGGCGCTGGCCGCGGGCCGACGCCTCAAGGTGGTGGCCAGGGCGGGAGTCGGGCTCGACAACGTCGACGTCCCAGCCGCCACTCAGGCCGGCGTCATGGTGGTCAACGCGCCGACGTCCAACATCGTCAGTGCCGCCGAGCTCGCCGTGGCGCTGCTGCTCGCCGCTGCCCGTAACATCGCGCCGGCCCACGCTGCTCTGAGGGCAGGGGAGTGGAAACGCTCGAAGTACACCGGCGTCGAGGTCTACGAGAAGACGGTAGGTGTCGTCGGACTGGGACGAATCGGCGTGCTGGCTGCCCAACGTCTGATGGCGTTCGGCACGAACGTGATTGCCTACGACCCCTACGTCCAGCCCGGACGTGCGGCGCAGTTGGGTATCTCGCTGGTCGACCTCGACACGTTGTTGTCCGAGAGCGACTTCATCACCGTTCACCTGCCCAAGACTCCAGAGACGGTAGGGCTGATCGGTGAGGCCGAGCTGGCGAGGGTGAAGCCGTCGGTGATCATCGTCAACGCGGCACGAGGAGGCATCGTTGACGAGCAGGCGCTGGCGGACGCCGTGCGCGAGGGACGCGTCCACGCGGCTGGTGTCGACGTGTACGCCAAAGAGCCTTGCACCGACTCGCCACTCTTCGAGCTCGAAAGCGTGGTGGCCACGCCGCACCTCGGCGCGAGCACTGACGAGGCGCAAGAGAAAGCCGGTATCGCGGTCGCCAAGTCGGTACGTCTTGCCCTGGCCGGGGAGCTCGTGCCGGACGCCGTGAACGTTGAAGGTGGAGTCATCGCCGAAGACGTTCGGGCGTTCATCCCACTGTCGGAAAAGCTCGGTCGCATCTTCACCGGTCTCGCCGGTGGTGCCCCCGAGGGACTCACCGTCGAGGTGCGTGGAGAGGTGGCGGACTCCGACGTCAAGGTGCTGCAGCTTGCGGCGCTCAAGGGCGTGTTCGCCGGTGTTGTCGAGGAACAGGTCTCCTACGTGAACGCTCCGGTGCTGGCGTCGGAGCGCGGTGTCGCGGTCAATCTCACGGTCGACCCGCTCAGCCCTGACCACCGCAACCTCGTCACCGTTCGAGGCGGACTCGCCGATGGACGCCAGCTCTCGGTCAGCGGAACCCTCACCGGTCCGAAGCACGTCGAGAAGCTCGTCGAGATCGACAGCTACGACCTCGACCTGCAGCCAGCGGAGCACCTGGCCTTCTTCCGCTACCACGACCGTCCCGGCGTCGTCGGCGAGCTGGGCAGGATCCTGGGCGAGCACGGCGTCAACATCGCTGGGATGCAGGTAAGTCGTGACGAGCAGGGCGGCCATGCGCTCATTGCGATGACGGTCGACTCGACCATCGAGTCGCAGACGCTCGACGAGATCGTCGATGCGATCGGGGCGCACGACGGTCGATCGCTCGACCTGGACGACCTGATCTGAGCCTCTTCTCGAGCCAGAAGTGCTCGAATCCTGAGACGGCCTCACCACTTGCTGAGACGGACTCGTACCCTGGTGGCATGGCCCACTCGTACAAGCTTGCCGTGATCGCCGGAGACGGCATCGGCCCCGAGGTCGTCGCCGAGGGCCTCAAGGTTCTCGACGCCGTCGCTGGACGCCACGACCTCGCCTTCGACCGCACCGACTACGACCTCGGCGCCGAACGATGGCACCGCACGGGTGAGACGCTGCCGGATACCGCGCTCGACGAGATCCGCCAGCACGACGTGATCTTGCTTGGGGCAGTGGGGGACCCGTCAGTGCCGAGTGGCGTTCTCGAGCGTGGTCTGCTGCTGCGGTTGCGCTTCGAGCTCGACCACCACGTCAACCTGCGGCCGGTGAAGCTCTATCCGGGCGTCGCCACTCCGCTCGCGGGCAAGGGTCCGGCTGACATCGACATGGTTGTGGTACGTGAGGGCACCGAGGGCCCCTACGCCGGCTCAGGAGGCGTGCTGCGCCGCGGGACGCCGCACGAGGTAGCCACCGAAGAGAGCCTCAACACCGCCTTCGGCGTCGATCGAGTCGTGCGAGACGCGTTCGTCCGGGCATCGCAGACGTCACGTCGCCACCTCACACTGGTGCATAAGAACAACGTGCTCACCCACGCCGGAGACCTGTGGACGCGCACCTTCGGTGCGGTCGCCGGTGAGTTTGCCGACGTCAGTACCGACTACCTGCACGTCGACGCCGCCTCGATGTTCTTCGTGACGAATCCCGAGCGCTTTGATGTGGTGGTCACCGACAACCTCTTCGGCGACATCATCACCGACATCGGGGCCGCGATCGCTGGGGGAATCGGACGTGCGGCCTCCGGCAACCTCGACGTGAGTGGAACCAACCCGAGCATGTTCGAACCCGTGCACGGATCTGCGCCGGACATCGCCGGGCAGCAGAAGGCCGATCCAACGGCGACGGTGCTGTCGGTGGCGATGCTGCTCGACCACCTCGGTCGCGACAAGGCGGCTGCCGCCGTGGAGGAAGCGGTGTCCAACGACCTCGCCAGTCGTGGTGACCGCGTACGCTCAACCGCACAGATCGGTGACGACCTCGCGTCGGCTGTCGCTGCATCCTGATTCGACCAGCTGGTCGTCCCGCGCGGGCGCCCACGGAAAGGTACCGTCCCGCTCATGACCTCTATCGCACGCAAACCCACGTCGCAGCCACTTCCGGATGCCCAACGTGACGCGATATTGGCCAGCCCCGGGTTCGGGCGGTACTTCACCGACCACATGGTGACCATCGAGTGGACCGAGGGGCGGGGGTGGCACGATGCCCAGCTCGTACCCTACGGACCGGTGCAACTGGATCCGGCGACCATGTCGCTGCACTACGGCCAGGAGATCTTCGAAGGGTTGAAGGCCTACCGACGCACGGACGGGTCGATCGCGACATTCCGTCCGGAGATGAACGCCGGGCGATTCCAGCGTTCGGCCCGCCGGTTGGCGATGCCAGAGCTGCCGGAAGAGCTCTTCCTGGCGTCCATCGAGGCGCTGGTCGAGCAGGACCAGGCATGGGTGCCAGCACATGACGAGATGAGCCTCTACCTTCGTCCCTTCATGTTCTCGACTGAGGTCGGGCTGGGAGTCAAGCCGGCGAGCTCGTACCTCTTCATGTTGATTGCCTCACCAGCCGGCGCCTACTTCCACGGTGGCATCAAGCCGGTGTCTGTCTGGCTGTCAACCGAATACGTCCGTGCGGCGCCAGGAGGAACTGGCGAAGCCAAGTGCGCTGGCAACTACGCCGCCAGTCTGATCGCCCAGGCCCAGGCAACGGCCGAAGGATGCGACCAAGTGGTGTGGCTCGACGCCGCCGAGCACAGGTGGGTCGAAGAGATGGGTGGAATGAACCTCTATTTCGTCTACGGGTCGGGTGACTCCGCACGACTGATGACTCCAGCACTCACCGGAGCGCTTCTTCCCGGCGTCACTCGCAACTCCATCATCCAGGTTGCCGCAGATCTTGGGCTGCCGGCCGGCGAAGAGCGAATCTCCATCGACGACTGGCGTGAAGGCAACGCCGATGGGTCGATCACCGAGGTGTTTGCGTGTGGGACGGCGGCCGTGATCACTCCGGTGGGCCACGTGCGTCATACCGGTGGGGATTGGGCGGTAGGGGACGGAAGCCCGGGCCCGGTGACCGAGCTCCTCCGGGCGACGCTGCTCGACATCCAGCACGGGCGAAGCGCTGACACCCACGATTGGATGCATCCCCTGGTCGAGGCGCAGCGGGGCTGACGACGTCGCACCATGGAGCCTGGCGACCGGCTAGGCGGCCGTGCAGATCTGTTCGACCGCGTCCACCGCGAGCTGTCCCCGCACGGCGTACCCCTCGGGGGAGGGGTGAACGTCACTGCCGCTGAACCAGTCAGGGTGCAGCACAGAGACGTCGTTCCAGTTGATGAGGTGCACGTTCGGATGTGACGCCACGAGCTCGTCCAGGGTCAAGTTGATCGCGTCATCGGTGTCGAGCCTCCAGACGTCGAACCAGACGACGCAGCGATCGTCTCCTGCGAGTTCCAGGAGCGCTGCAGCATTGGTTGGAAACTCTTCTGGGTTGTCGTTTGTCCCGAGACTGACGACCCAGGTCATCGGCGCCGATGTCGCGTACGACGCCAGCAGCGAGACACTCGTGGCT
>JAHELE010000124.1 GCA_024644345.1 Actinomycetes bacterium
GGGTAACGGCTGAGCTCGGCTCGGACCTCGGACATCGGACGGTTGAGGTCGACTCGGACCACGTCATCGTCGAGGTGCTCGTCGGTCACCTCGGGCAGGTAACGCGCGGGATCAGTCTCGAGCTGCTCAAGGAACACACCCTCAGCCGTGACCTTGGCCATTGCCTGGCGGTCAGCCGAGCATGAGACGGCGATCGCTACCGGCAGGCTCGCGCCATGACGTGGCAACCGGATCGCACGTACGTCGTGACAGAAGTACTTGCCTCCGAACTGGGCACCGATCCCGAACTGGCGGGTGAGCTCCAGAATTGTGGCCTCCAATGCCACGTCGCGAATGCCGTGCCCGGTCATCGACCCCTCCGTAGGCAGGGTGTCGAGGTAGCGCGCGCTCGCGAGTTTGGCCGTCTTCAGCGCTGCCTCGGCGCTGGTGCCCCCGATGACGACTGCCAGGTGGTACGGCGGGCAGGCGGCCGTCCCCAAGCTGCGTAGCTTTTCGTCGAGGAACCGACGCATCGCATCTGGGTTGAGAATGGCTTTCGTCTCTTGAAAGAGGAACGACTTGTTGGCGCTGCCTCCACCCTTGGCCATCAGCAAGAAGTGGTACTCGTCGCCGTCGGTGGCGTAGAGGTCGATCTGGGCGGGCAGGTTGGTGCCGGTGTTCTTCTCGTCCCACGTCGTGAGAGGGGCCATTTGCGAGTAGCGGAGGTTGAGCCGGGTATAGGCGTCGAAGATGCCTCGGCTGAGGGCTTCCCCGTCGCCTCCGCCGGTGACGACACGCTCGCCCTTCTTGCCCATCACGATGGCGGTGCCGGTGTCTTGGCACATCGGCAGAACGCCGCCAGCCGAGATGTTGGCGTTCTTCAGCAGGTCCAGGGCAACGAATCGGTCGTTCGGGCTGGCCTCTGGATCGTCAAGGATGTTGGCCAGCTGCTGCAGGTGTCCTGGGCGAAGGTAGTGCGCGATGTCGTGCATGCCCTCGTAGGCGAGGCGCGTCAACGCGTCCGGGTGCACGCGGAGGAATCGATCGCCCCCGACGTCGAAGGTCTCGATGCCGTCAGTCGTAAGGAGTCGGTATGGCGTCTCCTGTGGGCTGAGTGGCAGCAGGTCGGAGTAGATGAAGTCGGCCATGGCTCCAGCGTAGTGACCGACCGAGCGAAGCGTTGTGTGAGATACGCGACCTCAACGTGCGTCACCTTTCATCAAACGGACCGTTGGGCGACCGCAGTCTGATCGGACGTTGGACGACGGCGAGGCCAGAAGGGGGCGCCCACGGGTCTCGGGCTCGCCGCGCAGCCAGTCTCTGCCACCGTTCAACGATGCCCACAGGTGCCAGTCGACACTCGCGATGAGTGAAACGCAGCACCAGGACACCGAGTTCGCTTTCCAGCCATTCCTGACGAAGCTTTTCCTGCCAGAGCGCTTCATCGCGCGAGGTCGCACCGGCGTACTTGAGTCGGCCGTCCGCCTCGGCAGCAATCCCGAGCTCATCCCACCAGTTGTCCACGCGTGCCTCCTGACCCCCAAGGATCAGGGAAACGTTGCAGCGGGGTCGAGGGACGCCCCCCAGCAGAAACTCGCCTCGACCCTGCGACTCAAGCGGGCTCTCGGCATGTGGGTCAGCCCAGCGCAGGGTCTGTCGCGCCTGCCGGCAGCCACGCACAGCTCCCCTGGCACGGAGGAGCGCATTCATCAGGTCCACGTTCGCACCTCGTCGCAATGCTGCGTCTGCCGTGATGAGAGCAGCTGGTGTCGGCAGGTCGAGACTGATGTCCACCACGGTGCGTTCTATGGTCGTGATCCGGATGGATCCCAGCCGCGTCACATCCGCAACGGGGAGAAGGGTCCTGACGGTGCGGGTACCGGCGAGTTGGCATGAGCTGGGCTCGCGAATGACCTCAGGATGATTCGGAACGTCAACGACGGGCAGCCCCCAGGCCAGCGCGGCGCTGCGGAATCCCAGCACCCCGTCGCGACTGGCGGTGGCGGCAGCGTGCAGGTGAGTCCGACGACGGCGTTCCCAGGCGCTGGATAGTTGGGGGGCGGGCATGGCGAAGCGCCCGCGTCCGTGGCTGACCAGGGCCCCTTGGCGAACCAAGCGCGCGATGTCGGTCCTGGTCAGCCCGGCCTCGAGCAGATCGGCAGCGGACGCCCCACCACCCCGACTGGCGAGCCACGCCTCGAAGGTCCGGGCGTTTGATGCGTCCACGGGGTCACTGTCACGGCGAAGTGGGCCGCGTTCATGCCCGGGAGGCCGCACTGTGGATGGTCAGATGTCTCTCCGGTGGTGGACAACCGACGGAAATCGTGACTGGTCGTGCCGGTTCTCAACCAGCACCGCTCGCCGAGCGGGCCCTTTGATGAAGAACTGGTCCAGAATTCCAGTCACCTGCTCATACAACTCGCCAGTCGGCGTGTGGTGACTGATGCCCTGGCCGCAGGCGGCTCCTTGGGACGCGTTAGTCGACGAGGCGAGCGCGCAGTGCCCGAATCGCCACGAACCACATGATGGCTGCGAACCCCACCAAGAAGGCGAAGTTGTAGAGGTCGGCGGGGAGGTCCCACCCGAAACAGGCAGCGCGGACAAGCTCGACGCAGTGATAGAGCGGATTGAACTGTGCCGCCACCTGTAGGCCGGGTGGCAGGTTGCTGATGGGGAAGAACGTCCCGGCCACCAGGAAGAGCGGGGTAAGAACGATGGACGTGATGTAGGTCGTTTGCTCGATCGTCTTGATTGTCGCGCCGACCCACATGCCGAAGAACGCGAAACCAAGCCCCGTGACGAATCCGATGATCGGAACAAGAAGCATCCCCCACGTCGGCGTGAGGCCGAAGAAGAAGGTCACGATCAAGGGGAAGGACCCGTAGAACCCCGCTTTGGCCGCGATCCAGGTGGCCTCGGCCAGTGCAAGCTCGTCGACGCTGACGGGTGCGGCGAGCAAGGCGTCGTAGGTTCGCTGGAACACCCGTCTCACATAGGTGTTGAACATTCCCGGGAATGCGGAGGCGAACAGGACGGCCGTGGCTACCGACCCGGTTCCCACGAACTCGACATATGAGATTCCGTCGACCTGACTGACCAAGGTTCCGACGCCGAGCCCAAAAGCGAAGAGATAGATGATCGGCTGCACGACCGATGAGATCGTGGTTGAGAGCCAGAAGCGCTTGAAGAGGGTGAACTCGCGGTTCCACACGCCTTCGAAGGTGGCCCATTCGTAGCGGCGGGTCTTCCGGCTTGCCGGCAGCCGCGCGCTCATTCGAGGACCTCGCCGGTGAGCAGGACGAAGACGTCCTCAAGAGTCGCAGCCCGCGGCGTGCCATCGCCTAGGTCGGCGAGCACATCGACCGAGGCGTCTTCAGAGCGAAGGACCGCGATGGATGGGCCGGTTCGTCGGGTTGCCAGCCCCGCCGCTTTGGCCGATTCCTCGATCCGTGCCAGGCGGTCGGGTGGACCGTAGAACTCGGTCGCCCGTTCGCCGACGTGCTGAGCACGAAGGTCGTGCGGGGTTCCTCTCGCCACGATCGACCCGTGTGACATCACTGCGACATCGTCGGCCAGACGTTCGGCCTCCTCGATGTAGTGCGTCGACATCAGCACGGTGGTTCCCTCAGCACGCAGAGCGTCGATGAGAGACCACAGCTCTTGGCGGACTTGCGGGTCAAGGCCCACAGTCGGTTCGTCCAGCAGTACCAGCTCAGGTGTGTGCACCAGGCCTCGCGCGATGAGTAGCCGGCGTTTCATGCCGCCCGAGAGCTCGGTCACCTTGGAATCGCGCCGGTCCTTGAGCTGTGCGATCCCAAGGGCCCGCTCGACTGCGTCGTGACGCTCACCTCGCGGGACGCGGTAGAGAACCGCGAACATCATCAGGTTCTGCTCAACAGTCAGATCAGTATCGAGGTTGTCGATCTGCGGGACCACGCCCATGAGTGCGCGCGCCTGCTTGGACTCGGTGCGGATGTCGAACCCGAGCACCTGGATCGACCCGGATGTGGGCTTGGTCTGTCCGGTCAGCATGCGCATCGTGGTCGACTTGCCGGCACCGTTGGGGCCAAGCAGGCCGAGCACGATGCCGCGAGGCACGGTGAGTGAAAGGCCGTTGACGGCAGTGATCTGACCGAACGTCTTGACGACCTGGTCGAGGACGATCGCGTTTCCGGTCAGTACTGCACCGCCGCGTACTTGCGTAGCTTGCCGAGCCGGTGATCGCTCTCCATGAAACGGATGGTGCCGCTCTTGCTGCGCATCACCAGCGTCTGTGTCGTCGCGCCCTCCGCGTGGAACCGGACCCCCTTCAGCAGTTCGCCATCGGTTATACCGGTCGCCGCAAAGAACGCGTTGTCACTCGAGACGAGGTCGTCGGTGGCAAGGACCCGTGACATGTCGTGGCCGGCGTCGATCGCCTTCTGGCGCTCGTCGTCGTCGGTGGGCCAGAGCCGCCCCTGGATCACGCCGCCGAGGCACTTGATCGCGACCGCAGAGATGATTCCCTCGGGAGTGCCACCGATCCCGAGCAGCAGGTCAACGCCGGTGTCCTCGCGGCAGGCCATGATCGCTCCGGCGACGTCTCCGTCGGAGATGAACTTGATCCGTGCACCTGTGTCGCGGATCTCCTGGACCAGGGTTTCGTGTCGCGGCCGGTCGAGGATGCACACCGTGACGTCCTGCACCTCAATCTTCTTAGCCTTGGCGACCCGTCGGATGTTCTCCTTCGCCGGCAGTCGGATGTCGACGACGTCAGCCGACTCGGGGCCGGCCGCCAGCTTCTCCATGTAGAAGACCGCCGACGGGTCGAACATCGTGCCGCGCTCGGCGACCGCAATCACCGAGACCGCGTTGCTCATCCCCTTGGCGGTGAGTGTTGTGCCGTCCACCGGGTCGACTGCTACGTCGACGTCCGGACCGGTGCCGTCGCCCACGTTCTCGCCGTTGAAGAGCATGGGGGCGTCGTCTTTCTCGCCCTCGCCGATGACCACGGTGCCATTCATGCTGACGGTGTTGATCAAGGCTCGCATCGCCTCAACCGCCGCCCCGTCGGCGCCGTTCTTGTCGCCGCGGCCCACCCACCGCGAGGCGGCGACAGCGGCCGCTTCGGTGACCCGGCCGAGTTCCAAGCCAAGATTTCGGTCGGGAGTTTCAGGTGTCGTGGTCTGATCGGTCACAGGGTCCCCTTGGGTTGGCTGCCAACGATCGTATCGGGGGGGTCCCGGACGTCGCCTAGGCTGAGTCCGTGGACTCTCCTCAGGCGGCGGTGAAGCCCTCCAGCCCGCTGGCGGGGTTCTCCTTCGATCGCCATGAGTGGTCCGGCGCCGTGGCTGATCTTGGCGTGCTGGTTCCGATCACGGTGGCGTTGATCGTCTCAAACGGCCTCACCCCGACCGCTGTTCTGCTGCCTCCCGCGCTGCTGTACCTCGTGAGTGCCTTCCGCTACCGGCTTCCGGTACCCGTCCAACCGCTCAAGGCATTCGGGGCGATTGCTATCGCCCTAGGGCTCGGGGTGGACGAGATCGCGGCTGGGGCGGTCCTGATGGGGATCATCTTCGTGTTTCTGGGGTTGACCGGGCTTCTCGACCGAGTGGCCCGGATATTCCCCCGCTCGGTGATTCGAGGGGTCCAGATCGCGGTCGGTCTGCTCTTCCTGAAGGTGTCCTGGAGCCTGGTGGCTGATCCGCCCTCCTCGTTCCAGGTGCCGGATGTCTCGGCAGCATGGTTAGTGGTCGCCGGCACCGTGGCCGCAGTGGTCGCCTGGTTCGGAAGGCGTCACGGTGCGGGGCTCGTGGTCGTCGTCCTCGGGATGGCCGTCGCGGTCGCGACCGGGTGGTCCGACCTCGCTTTCGGTCCATCGGGCGTCCCGCTTCCGGCGTTCAGCGTCGATGCCTTCATCGCGGCAGGCACGGCTCTCGTGCTGCCGCAGGTGCCCCTGACCTTTGCCAACTCGTGCCTGGCGCCGGCGGACGCTGCCCGCGTCTACTTCGGCAAGGAAGCTGCGCGGAGGGTGACCCCCAGCAGGTTGGCCACCAGCCTTGGGGCGGCCGATCTCTTCGCCGGGGTGATCGGCGGGATGCCTGTCTGTCATGGAGCCGGTGGTATGACGGCGCACCGGTCGTTCGGTGCGCGTACGGGGGGTGCGCCGTTCATCATGGGGACAGTCCTCCTGGTGCTCGCGGTGGGGTTTGGTGCCGGTCTTGCCGGAGTGTTGGCGCACTTCCCGGTGGCCGTGCTGGCGGGCCTGCTGGCGGTTGCCGGACTTCTCCACATGGCGCTCGCTCGCGACCTCAAAGCACGGAGTGACTGGGTGGTCGCGGTGATTGTCGGGGTGTCAGGTCTGGTTGGTCAGCTGGCGCTTGGTCTGGTGATCGGACTGGTGCTCGCGTGGGGGCTGAGGAGTCTGGATCGTCCGGTCGGCGCGCCCGAACACTCCTGATGGGAGACCATGGACGCATGTCAACCGCCGCTCCCATCACGCCGCCCCAGCGCAAGCGCCCGCGAGGATTCGAGACCACGCGCGACATGGTGCTGTCGATGGCTGTCGTTGGGGCGGTCGTCCTGGGAATCTTCTGGATGGTGGCCTGGCAACGCCCAGAGGTGCAGGGTCCGGTGCGTCCGGCCGTTGACGTCGAGCAGGTGTTCACCGATGTCCGTCTGGGTGACACCTTCGCGGTCCGCGAGCCCACTGATCTTCCCGAGGGCTGGTCGGCCACCAGCGCGTGGTTCGACACCGATGCTGTGTCGGGAGGCATCGCCGGGGACGTTCTGCACATTGGCTACCTGACGCCTGAGGGGTCATATGCGGAGGTGCGCCAGACCGACGGCGACGCGTCGGTCGCGGTGGATGAGTGGGTGGACGGGGCGGCAGGTA
>JAHELE010000125.1 GCA_024644345.1 Actinomycetes bacterium
GCGTCGAGGAAGAGCCAGCCACAGCCGCCGGCATCGATGGGGCACTGGCGCACCTGAGCAAGTTCGGGCTCGGTGAGCAGGTCCCAGGCATCGATGGCCACCGGCCAGAGCACCTGAGTCAGAGAGTCAGCGGTCCGCCACCCCTCCTGGACGCCACCGCGTGCCGCCGGCAGCAGGAACCGATGACCGGCGCTACCGACCAGCGCCCGGTTGAGCTCGACCAGATCTCTGCGGCGCACCGGATGAGCCTGACGGGCGGCGTCCACTACCGCGAAGGTGGCCTCACGCATCGCGGTGGCCCCCTGAAAGGCATCGGCGGCCTCCGTTGGCCGTTGGATCGCCCGCTTCCTGAGCCACGAGGCCGATCTCGGAAGCGGGACATCCACCGCCACGAACCAGTCGAGGATGTCGGCGTAGGTGACCAGGTAGTCGCGACCTTCCCCCGGTCCTCGAGGGTCAATGGTGTTGACGAAGTCGAGACACAGACGTCCACCAACTCGATCGGGGAACGAACGGGGATTCGACATTCAGTGATCCTAACCTGCCTAACCAGCATTACTCATCCAGTGACGCAGATCCGCCACCAGGATCACAAATGGAATCTTCGCCCATGGGGTCTCTCGACACTGTAGGGTTCCGAAATCCCGGCGCCGATCGAGGTCAATGCGCTAGAGGCGAGGACTTGGAGTTGTGAGTGGCTGACTCTTGCATCCCTGTCGCGCTGCGGGCGCGAGCCTTTGATTGCCGGTAGGTGTCAATGCGACGGTACGTATTTCGTAAGGCCTACTCAGCGTTCTTGACTCTGATCTTTGTGCTGGCGGCCAACTTCTTCCTGTTCCGCATCCTCCCGTCCGATCCCGTGACCACCATGGCCCGCAATGCCAAGCTCACCGAAGCGGAACAGCAGCAGCTCATCGCTGATTTCGGACTCGACAAGCCACTCTTGGAGCAGTTCTTCCACTACATCGTCCGTCCCTGGGAGCTGGGGATTTCCTTCGTTTCGGAGCAGCCGGTAACGAGTGTCCTCGGCCCGCGAATTTGGCCAACCCTGCTGCTCGTTGGCTCAGCCACCATTCTGTCGACCTTCTTTGGCGTCTGGCTCGGGATCGTCAGCGGATGGCGTCGAGGGAGCCGTTTCGACAAGAGCTCACTGGTCGCCTCGATGACGACGTACTCCATGCCCGACTTCTGGCTTGGGATGATGATGCTCCTCATCTTCGGCGCGACGCTCGGATGGTTCCCCGTCGGCGGATACGAAACCTACGGTGCCGATCTCACTGGTACGGCACATGTCCAAGACGTTGCTAGGCATCTGTTCCTTCCGATGGCCACCCTCGCCATCGGCTACCTCGGCGCCTACTCCCTCGTCATGCGATCGTCGCTGATTGACGTCAAAGATGAGGATTTCGTTGCAGTGGCCCGAGCCAAGGGACTCCGGGACAAGGACGTCCGGCGACACGAGGTGGTGCCCAACGCGAGGCTGCCTATCGCGACGATGGTGATTCTCTACTTCGGCTACGTGATCGGCGGCGCAGTGGGAATTGAGTACGTCTTCTCTTACCCCGGTCTCGGACAGCTGACCGTGGAAGCAATCCAGGAACAAGACTTCCCTGTGATGCAAGCGATATTCCTGCTGTTTTCGGTCTCCGTCATCGTGGCGAACCTCGTTGCCGACATCGTGTACGTGTATCTCGATCCCCGTGTGCGGATGTCATGACGACCAGCCCGGCCACCGACGAGTTGGAGCCCCCGCAGAACCTCCCTAGCCCGAGGGCGATGGCGATGCAGCGCCGGCGGCAGTCATTGCACACATCATGGGGGCAGTACCGGCGCAACGCTCTGGGCATGGCCGGCCTGCTGATCCTGGGGCTGTTCGTTGCCGTGGCGATCTGTGCCCCCCTCATCGCACCACGGGAGGCTACAAGCGAGGTCTACGCAGCAAAGAACAACCAGCCGATCGCTGTCGGGCCTGGGTCGTACTGTCCCGGTGGAGGGTTCGAAACCGACCCGGTCACCGGCGAGCGCGTCGTTGCTGGCCAGTGTCCTGACGACGAAAAGGAGTTCTACCCGCTCGGGACCGACGGTGCCGGGCGCTCCATGGTCGCGCTGATGGCCTGGGGCGCAAGGATCTCACTGACCGTGGGGCTAGTTGCCACCTTCATGACCATGATCATCGGGGCAGGGATCGGCATCATCGGTGGCTATTTCGGGGGGCGAGTCGACCAAGTTCTCGCCCGACTGACTGACTGGTTCCTCGTTATCCCGTGGATTGCGCTGGCAATCGTCTTGGCAGCGATCCTCGGCCAGTCTCTCACCAACATCATCATCGTCATCGCAGTCACCTCGTGGCCGGTCACCGCACGTCTGGTGCGAGCTCAGACACTCACCATCTCGACACGTCCCTATGTTGAGCGGTCTCGGGCGCTGGGAGCCAGTGACTGGCACATCGTCACACGGCGCGTGCTCCCGAACGTGTTCCCCGTGATCTTCGCCAACACCATCCTCACAGTGGCACTGGCAATTCTCTCCGAGAGTCTGCTGTCGTTCCTCGGCCTCGGCGACCCGCTGTCGGTCTCGTGGGGAACAACCCTGGAAGAGGCTCAAAGCTACGGCGCCACAACCGGCGGTCAGTGGTGGTGGATCCTGCCACCCGGAATAGGGATCACGCTCGTCGTCCTGGCATTCACTATGTGCGGCTATGCGGTGGAGGAGATCACGAACCCGAGGTTGAAGCGACGATGAGCATCCTTGAGCTAAAAGACCTCAGGATCAGCTATGCGTCCTCGGAAGGCCGGCTTCCAGCTGTCCGCGGGGTCGACCTGCATGTCGACCGCGGCGAGGTACTCGGCCTCGCCGGAGAGTCAGGCTGCGGCAAGTCGACCATCGCTGCTTCCGTGCTGAGGCTGCTGCCGAAGGACGCCGAGATCGACGGAGAAGTGCTGCTCGATGGCGAGGACGTCCTCACGATGGGATGGACCCGCCTCCGAGCTGTGCGCTGGTCCAAGGCCTCGATCATCTTCCAGGGCGCGATGCACGGCCTGAACCCGGTCAAGCGTGTCGGCGACCAAATCGCCCAAGCCATCCTCATCCACGACGAGTCTGCGTCGAAGGAGTCGGCGGCAAGGCAGGCACGGGAACTGATCGAACAGGTGAAACTCCCCGCGCGTCGCGCGCGCGCCTATCCGCACGAGCTCTCGGGCGGGCAGAAGCAGCGGATCATGATCGCTATGGCGCTCGCATGTGGACCTGAGCTCGTGATCGCCGATGAACCAACTACTGCGCTTGACGTCATGGTTCAGGCCCAAATTCTCGATCTGCTGAAGGGTCTGCAGAGCGAGCTCGGGCTGGCCACCCTCTTCATCACCCATGACCTCTCGGTTCTCACCGAGGTCGCAGACCGAATAGCAGTCATGTATGCCGGAAAGATCGTCGAGGAGGGCCCGGCCAAACAGGTCTTCGACAAACCGAAGCACCCCTACACCCGGGCGCTTGGCTCAGCATTCCCCGAGATCGGCGACTGGTCGTACCGGATGTCACCTGTCGGGCTCGCCGGTGATCCACCGCACCCGAACGACATCCCTTCGGGCTGCGCCTTTCATCCCCGCTGTCCCGTCGCTACCGCAGAATGCGCTGACCATGAACCGCGCCTCGAGAGCGTAGGGCCGGCACGAAGTGCCTCCTGCCTCTTGCTCGAACCCGTGCAGAACGGACAGATGGCATGAGCCAACCTGACGTCTCAGCGCCCCTCCTCGAGCTACGAGGAGTGAGGGTTTCCTTCGCCACCAGTCGCAGCCTGATGGGCAGCCCGGGAGCTTCCACGGTCGCGCAAGCCGTCGACGGTGTGAACCTGTCGGTCTCCCGCGGCGAGATTCTCGCCCTTGCCGGAGAGTCCGGATGCGGCAAGACCACGCTCGCAAGAGCCATCATGGGGCTGCAGCCTGCCCAAGAGGGTCAAATCCTGCTCGATGGTGTTCCCATGGGGAAGACTTCTCGAGCACTGCGTCGCCACCGACGTCGCGTGCAGTTGATCTTCCAGGATCCCTCGGCGGCCCTGGACCCACGTCAGACCATCTACGAGTCGGTTGCCGAGGGACTGCGTGTCCAGAAGACGCCCGGAGTGGAACGTGACCTGGTGGCCAAGGCCCTCTCGAGGGCCGGATTGCGTCCCCCCGAACGATTCTTCACCAAGTACCCGCACGAAGTATCCGGCGGACAACGACAAAGGGTCTTGATCGCCGGGGCCCTCGCACTTGAGCCCGATGTACTGGTTGCGGATGAGCCCGTATCCGCACTCGACGCGTCCGTGCGCGGCGAGATCCTCCAACTCCTGCTGAAGCTGCGTGACGAGCTCGGGCTGGCCATCATCATCGTGACGCACGACCTGGGCTTGGCCTGGATGGTTGCCAATCGGGTTGCTGTCATGTACCTCGGGAGGATCGTGGAGAACGCCCCCGCTGAGGATCTCTTGACCAGCCCCCATCACCCCTACACCAAGGCTCTTCTATCCGTCGTGCCGGAGAATCATCACCAAGAACAGATGATTCTCAGTGGGGAGACTCCAGATCCCACCTCGATTCCTTCTGGCTGCCGGTTTCACCCCCGTTGCCCGCTCGTTGCCAGCGGACAAGCACGTCGCCTTGGCATTGAGGACCGCTGCACAAGCGAAGACCCACAACTCACCGAGTCCGGCAGCGACCGCGCCGCAGCATGTTTTGCCGAGCTCGTCGAGGTACCGTCCGCCCAAAGCCCCAGTACGACAACGCAGGATCCAACCCGCGCCACCCTGGAGGATTCGTGAGACATCGCCTACGCATCTCAGTAGCAACCATCGCAGCTCTGGCTGTGCTGATCCTGACCGGTTCTGCCGGAGTAGGCGCGATGGCTGCGACCGACGGGACTGATGAGACTGTGACGTTCACCATGGGCATTACTGACGACATGGTGACCGCCAACCCCTTCAAGGCCTGCTGTTCCACTGAGTACGAAATGCTCTTTGCGAACTACGACATGCTCTTCAACTTCGACCGCGACACCCTTGCCCCAACAAGTGGCCTCGCCGAGTATCCGCCGGAGCGCAGCGACGACGGCAAGACCTGGACCTTCAGCATCCGTGAGGGTGTGACGTGGCAGGACGGAACCCCGCTCACGGCTGCAGACCTGGCGTTCACCTACAACCTGATCAACGAGAAGGGCCTGTCGACCAACGACTACCTCGGCTTCCCGGCCGCGAAGGATGCTTTCGAGGCCCCAGACGACACAACGCTGATCTGGCACATGAAGACGCCAACGACGTCGCCGCTCACACCGCCATGGATCCAAATCCTCCCCGAGCACATCTGGGGCAAGTACATGGATCCGAAGTACACGGCCAAGGATATCAAAGGCTTTGAGAACATACCGGCAGTCGGAACCGGTCCCTTTCAGCTCGTGGAGTGGCAGCCCGGAGAGTTCTTCCGCATGGAAGCCAACCCCGACTACTGGGGAGGCGCACCCAAGATTGACGAACTCGTGTTCCGGATCTATGGCAATGCCGAGGCCCTCAAGCTCGCGCTGACCAGTGGTGAGGTGGACGCGGTCTCCGGGCTGCCACCGAGCATCTTCGACTCGCTCGATGGAGCGGACAACATCACCAGGAACGTTTCGAGCGCCGGGTACCTGGACCACGTGGCCTTCAACTTCGGGGGCACCGCTAACCCCGCGCTCAAGGACGAGGCAGTGCGCGACGCGCTCGCCCTGTCGATCGACCGGCAGTCCCTCGTGGATCGAGTGACGCTCGGCTACGCCAGTGTCGGAGATTCGCTCCTGCTCCCTACCTTCACCAAGTGGTACTGGAAGCCCACCGAGGACCAGGTCCAGGGGTACGACCCCGATGCGGCGAAGGCAATGCTGGAGGACGCTGGTTACACCGACAGCAACGGTGACGGAGTGCGCGAGACCCCGTCAGGTGACCCGCTCTCGCTTGAGGTTCTCACCATTTCCGATGTCACATATTCGGTGCCAAGCGGCAAGCTGCTGGTCGGGTACTTCAAGGACATCGGAGTGGACGCGACCATCAAGACCGTTACCAAGTCCAAGGCCTACGATCTGTGGGCCAACCAGAACTTTGACATGTACGTCTGGGGATGGGGCGGCGACCCAGATCCAGACTTCATGCTTTCGATCAACACCTCTGACCAGTGTCTGGTCTGGAGCGATGGCTGCTACTCCGATCCGGCCTACGACGAGATGTACAAGGACCAGAAGCTCGAACTGGACGAGACGCAGCGACAGCAGATCGTCAACGACATGCAGGAGTACCTGTACGACAAGAACTCGTCCATCGTGCTCTTCTACGAAACGGACCTCCAGGCGTACCGCTCCGATCGCTTCACCGGCTTCGTCACGCAGCCCGCGGACGTCGGATACCTGTACTTCGCCTACGGCCCCTACTCCTACATGAACATCGAACCAGTCAGTGGCACAGGTTCCACAACCTCGGACAGCTCAGGGATTCCTGCGTGGGTTTGGGTCGCCCTGATAGTGGTCGTGGCGGGCATCGGGTTCGCGCTCATCCGAAGGTCAAGAGCGGCGACAGACTCTGAGTAGGTCTGGGGTTGGCGGGCTGCGGATAATCCACAGCCCGCCAACCCCAGAAGCCTGGCTGGTCGGCATCAGCTCGCCTGGGCGGTGTCCACAACGTTAGGTCGCATCGTCGTACCGAACGGCTCGAGGTACCGCCGCATGGCGATGGCTGCCGCGGCGCCTTCGCCAGCTGCGGCAGCGGCTTGCTTGGTGCTTCCACTGCGCACGTCACCGGCTACGAAGACTCCGGGCACGGTGGTCTGCATTCCCGCATCAGCTGTCACGAACT
>JAHELE010000030.1 GCA_024644345.1 Actinomycetes bacterium
TGAACAGGCTGATCATCACGATGATGGCGCCGAACAGGTAGAACCAGTAGGCCAGCATGTTCATGCGCGGGAACGCGACGTCCGGCGAGCCGATCTGCAGCGGCATGATCGCGTTCGCAAAGCCTGAGAACAGCGGGGTCGCGAAGAACAGAAGCATGATCGTGCCGTGCATCGTGAAGAGCTGGTTGTACTGCTCGAGACTGACGAACTGCATGCCAGGCTCGGTCAGCTCTGCGCGAATCACGAGGGCAAAGGCTCCGCCGACCATGAAGAAGAAGAACGAGGTGATGAAGTAGAGGTATCCGATCACCTTGTGGTCGGTGCTGGTGAGCCAGCTGACCACCATCTGCCCACGCGTCATCGGGCGCACCGGGGCGCTCTCGGTGACCGCGCCGGCGACTGGTTCGTCGATGAGGGTCACGAGTTCTCCCCAATGCGAGTGTTGCCCTGGTTCTGGGCGTCGGTGTTCGGACGATCAGTCTGGAGCTCACCGGTCTGGCCGGCCAACCTGAGCTCTTCCATCTTCTGGTCGAATTCGTCCGCGCTCACGACTTCAACCCAGAACAGCATCTGCGAGTGGTACGTACCGCACAACTCGGCGCACTTGCCGGCGTAGCGGCCTTCGACGGTGGGCGTGACCTCATAGCGGTTGGCCCGCCCCGGTACGACGTCCATCTTCATCAGGAAGTCGGGAATCCAGAATGAGTGGATGACGTCGGGCGAGGTCAGGACGAACTGGACCTTCTCGTCAACCGGCAGGTAGAGCGTGGGCAGGTCACTCGGTGAGCCGACCTCGTAGACCTCTTCGTCGATGTAGTTGAAGGCCCAGTTCCACTGGTATCCGACCACATTGACCGTGTGGCTCTGGTCGTCCTTGACCTCGGTGATGATCGCGCCGTCGCGGATCGTGAACCATGCGAAGACCATGATCACGATCATCGGAGTAACGGTGTACAGCACCTCGATCGGCACGTTGTACCTGGTCTGCTTGGGTACGTAGTCGTCACGCCGCCGCCGGTAGAACCACGCGGCACCCAGCATGAGAGCCCAGGTGAAGAATCCGATCACCCACAGAGCGACCCAGGTGGCCTGCCAGAGGTGGAAGATCCGGTCACCGGAGTTGGTCACCGGGTCGGTGATCGAGATCTGGTTCGAGAGCTGGTCTACGGAGCAGCCGCTGAGCATCAGCAGGAGCCCGCCACCTACCACGGCGACTGCCAGGCGGCGGCGCACGGGGGCGACGCGATCGAACGTCACGAGTGGTCAATCTCCTCGAACAGGCCCCTGCCGGACACCAGTGGCGACCCGATCGAGGCGGACGAAGCAGCGATAGTGAACCCACGCTAGCGCAGGTCAGGGGGGTGATACAGGTCGGGGCGCACTTGATCTCCGTCGTGTCGGAATGCCTCAGGGGCCGGCTCGACGAGGGCTGCAGACAACAAGCGCAGGTAGGTGGTGCGGGAGACCGCCTGCGCCCCGAGCGAGGCCAGATGATCGGTTACCCACTGAACGTCCAGGAGCCGCGGACGGCGGTCGGCCGCCATGGCGTCGACGAGCCGGACGAGGGCGACCTTTGAGGCGTCAGGGACCCGGTGAAACATCGATTCTCCGGCGAACAGGCCGCCGATGCAGACGCCGTAGAGACCCCCCACAAGGCGGTCGCCCTGCCAGGTCTCGATGCTGTGGGCCCAACCGAGCTTGTGCAGTCGCAGGTAGGCCGCTCGAATCTCGGCATTGATCCACCGCCCCGAACGCCCCCGGTCGGCACAGCCGTCGACGACGTCGGCGAATGCTTGGTCGATGGTCGTGTCCAGCTTGCGGCACGACTGCCGCAGCGACCGACTCACCGTGAGCCCGGTCAACGGAAGGACGCCCCGCGGGTTCGGCGACCACCAGCCAATCAGCTCCTCGGGATCGTCACCGTCAAAGGTCACGTGCATCGGGAACAGTCCGGACCGATAGGCGCTCAGCAGGGTGCCTGGCTCCAGGTCGCCACCCAGCCCGACGAGGTCTTCGCCCTCGAGCTCAGGAGGCAGCTCGTCGACGGCAGGGAGGCGCCACCGGCTCGCCGGAGGCTCGATAGGCACGGGCCCTCAGGGCCGCGACCAAGCGGCGTCGATCTCTGCGCCGGCCTCGGCGCCGTAGGCCCCGACGAACCGGGCGAGGAATCCCTCGCGGTCGAACCGGTACTCCTGCGTGCCCACCGTCTCGACGACGTAGGTGGCCAGCAGGCACCCCACCTGGGCCGCCCGCTCGAGACCGACGTCCCACGCGAGGCCGGCCAAGAAGCCGGCCCGGAAGGCGTCGCCGACTCCCGTGGGGTCGGCGACCCGCTCCTCGTGGGGGGGCGCGACCTCGATCGGTTGATGGCCGCGACGCTCGACGCGTGCGCCCTTCTTGCCGAGGGTCGTGACGCGGATCGCGACCCGCTCCACCATCGACTCAGGGGTCCATCCGGTGCGCTGCTCGATGAGGGCCGACTCGTACTCGTTGCTGAAGAGCACGGTCGCGCCGTCGATCAAGGCCGCGGTGTCCTCGCTCGACAGGCTGCTGAGCTGCTGCGAGGGGTCGGCAGCGAACGGAATTCCGCGTTGGCGGCACTCCTGGGTGTGATTGCGCATGGCGGCGGGGTCGTCAGCCCCGATGACCACCAGTCCCACACCTCCTGCCCGCTCGAGGACCGGACCCAGCTCGATCTCGCGCGCTGACGTCATGGCGCCGGGGTAGAAGGATGCGATCTGGTTCTGGTCGAGATCGGTCGTGCAGACGAAGCGCGCTGTGTGGTGGGTGTCGCTGACGTGGACGCCGTCGGTGTCCACCCCATGTCGACCCAGCCACGACCGGTAGTCGTCGAAGTCCTCTCCGACTGCAGCGACCAGGAGGGGACGGAGCCCCAGTGAGCCGAGTCCGAACGCGATGTTGGCGCCCACTCCCCCTCGCCGCACCTCGAGGTCGTCGACCAGGAACGAGACCGACAGAGAGCTCAGCTTGTCGGGGATCAGCGCATCGGAGAACCGCCCGGCGAAGGTCATCAGGTGGTCAGTGGCGACTGACCCCGTCACGGCGACCCGGCCCACGGACACGCCGTGGTCTCCGGCACCAGTCGAAAAACCGTCGCTCATGGCCGCTCCTCGGTCGAGTCGTGGTGGGTATGTCCGGTGACGCTACCGCCCACTCGATCCAGCCTCGCCCGTTAGGGCACTGCCGCCGTGACGACCACATCGTCGAGGTTGAAAGTGGCGGTCGTCCTGCGGACCGATCCGATCTGGATCTGGTCGACAGGAGCTGTGGTCCACGCCCACTGCCCCACGGGGAGTCCACCAACCAGGACCGACACCTGGTCGGTGGCACCTTGGCCATGCCTGGTGCAGAGATCAACGCGCCGCCACTCACCCCACGGAAGCGTGACACCCATGCCAGATGTCGTGGCCCCGATGTCGCTACGGGCACGGAGCGCGCCGCTCGGCGTCATCTGCAGCTGCACGATGCCGGCGCCGGTAGCGTCCCGCAGTCGTAGCAGGGTGGTCTTCTTCACCACACTCACCGGCCGAATCCACGCTCCGATGCAGGTGTTGGACTGTTCTGCCGGCAGCAGCCGCCAGGCACCTGCCTTGCGGTTGGTCCCGGAGGCCCGGGCGCTCGGGGTCGAGCCGACCGGCGAGCTGCGTGAGGTGTCGAGGCGGAGCCTTCCCTTGACGGTCCATGAGTCGAGGCCGGCGTCGAACCCGTCGCTGAGCACGGCGTCAACCGGAGCGGTGAGGGCTACCGAGTAGGCCTGGCCGCCCTCGGCAGCCACGATGTCGGTCAGTCCTGGGACCTGCACCGGAGACAGGATCTCCGCTGCCCCGCTGGAGCTCACCTGATGGCCTTCGTTCCATCCCCATGACCACAGCCGACCATCGCCGCCGATGGCGAACGAGTGGGACCGGCCGGCGTTGACCTCGGCGATGCCCGAGAGGGTGGTCACCAGAGTCGGTGACGGCCGGTTGTTCTGGGTGCCGAGCCCGAGTTCGCCGCGTGAACCGGCCCCCCACACGTACACCTGGCCGCCATCGGTGACGGCCATCGAGTGCTCGGCGCCGGCGCCGATGTCCACGATGTTCGCGAGTCCGGGCACCTGCTGCGGAGTGGCACGGTCGTTGAAGGTGCCGTTCCCCAGCTGGCCGTAGGCGTTGGAGCCCCAGGTCCACACCGTTCCGTCGGTTGCCAGCGCCACACCGTGGTTGCGCCCCCCGGCGACATCGCGGAGGGCGGGAAGGCCAGGGACGGTGACCGGGGTCCGGATCTCGGGCCGCGGTGCGCGCCCGCACTCGAGCCCGAGGCCGCCGGAGCACCACAGGACCCCGTCGGCGTCGAGGACATATGTCATGTCGCGCCCGCCAAAGACCCCGACGGCGTTGGCGATCGAACCCCACCGCACGGGCACTGGCTCGCGTGCCAGGTCGTTGCCCTGGGCGAGCTGCCCCAGGGAGTTCTGCCCCCACCCCCACACGGTTCCGTCCGACTTCACGGCCAGTGAGTGGTAGTGGCCGTCATCGACGCCCACGACGCCCGTCAGTCCGGTGACCGAGACCGGCGTGGACGAGTTGCTGAGGGCCGCGTTGTTTCCCAGCTGACCGAAGGCGTCCGAGCCCCAGCTGACGACGGTGCCGTCGCTCAGCAGCGCGACGACGTGCTCGCGCCCCCCTGAGAGGTCCACGACATCGCCCACCGACACCTGCCCCGGCAACCCCCTCACCACTGTTGTGGGGGAGCCGTCACCGAGCTGACCGAAGCCGTTGCTGCCCCAGGAGAAGACCGATGAACCGGTGGCCGCCGATGCCCCGGGAAGGCTCAGCAGAGAGCCCACGACCGTGGCTGCTGCCACCGTCGCGAAGGCACGCATGAACGACACGACTCCCCCTCGTTGGCGATCGCCAGACGGGGTCATTGTGCCGCCATGAACGGCGGGCGGTGGGCGTACCGGGAAAGTCGGCGACCGATCAGCTGAACGAGTCGCCGCAGGCACACGACCCGGTGGCGTTGGGGTTGTCGATCGTGAAGCCCTGCTTCTCGATCGTGTCCACGAAGTCGATGGTGGCCCCGCCCAGGTACGGAACGCTCATCCGGTCGACGACCAAGTTGAAGCCATCGTGGGTCAGGACGTCGTCACCATCGAGCTGGCGGTCGTCGAAGAAGAGCTGGTAGCGGAGTCCGGAGCATCCACCCGGCTGGACCGCGATCCGAAGGGCCAGGTCGGTGCGGCCCTCCTGCTCGAGCAGGGTCTTGACCTTGGCGGCGGCACCGTCGGTGAGAGTCACCCCGGTGACGGGCTCGCTGACGGTGGTGGCGTCGTTCTGGACGGTCATGGCGGAAGGTCTCCTCCGGTGCTGGCGGTCATCAGGCCCAACACCGCGATGGTGCGGGGCCATTCCCATGGTGACACACCTCGGACGCCCCCACTCACCGGCGCGACCAGTCGCGGGCGGCCGTGGCCGCCACCAGTCGCACGGCAGCGGCCGGGGCTGCCATCGACCTGGTCGGCCCCACAGCATCCACCAGCAGGTAGATCTCGTCGATCCCGGCGAAGGCAGCTGCTCGGCGGCCCACTGACGCCTGACCGGCCACCACGACACACGGACACCCGAGCTGCTGGGCACGCCCGGCGACATAGGCCACGACCTTGCCGCTCAGCGAAGAGAAGTCGACCTCCCCCTCACCGGTGACGACCAGGTCGGCGCTGGCGAGCTGGTCGTCGAGCCTGATTGCCTCCGCGACCACCGCTGCCCCGCTCACCCGCGTGGCGCCCAGGCGCATGAGCCCGTAGCCAAGGCCGCCGCCCGCTCCCGCGCCGGGCGCCGACGGGTCGACGTCAGCGCCGGACGCCCACCCGGCCAGCCGATGCTCCAACGCCTCGACCTCGGCCTCGCTCGCCCCTTTCTGGGGGGCGAAGGAGCGAGCGGCGCCGGCCGGGCCCAACAACGGGTTGTCGACGTCGGTGGCTGCCACGAGCTCGATCCCAGCAGGAATCGTGCCCTCCAGAGCCTGGACGACCGGACGACCACCGTCGGTGGAAGCCGTCCCGCCCACCCCGATCACGATCCGCTCGACTCCGGCCTCGATGGCCGCCTGGATCAGCGGGACGAGACCCGCGCTGCTGGCCTCGAGGGGGCGGCGGCGTTCCGGCGCCAATGACAGCCCACAGCAGGACGCTGACTCGAGAAAGGCCGTGGTGCGGCCGGCGTCGAGCACCAGCATCTGCGCCTGGACACCTTCCCCGTGCGGGCCCTGTGTGTTGATGACCCGGGGGTTCACGTGAGTCGCCGCAGCCAGGGCGGCGATGAAGCCGGGACCGCCGTCGGCCATCGGTGCCGCTATCACCACGTCGGACGCTGACACGTCGTGCCATCCCGCCGTCAAGGCATCACACACGTCGACCGCCGAC
The DNA here is from genome assembly GCA_024644345.1 of Actinomycetes bacterium. Taxonomy (GTDB): domain Bacteria; phylum Actinomycetota; class Actinomycetes; order JAHEKZ01; family JAHEKZ01; genus JAHEKZ01. The sequence continues at coordinate 6,425 of JAHELE010000030.1, forward strand.
AGCGTGCCCGCAAACTTGTCGGGAGCGAGCAGCACACGCACCGAGATTCCCGCCTAGGCCTTGATGTCTTCTGGGTCGCGATGGGCAATGCGCTTGCTCTTCAGCGTTGCGTCGTCTGAGGTCAGACACCGACCGGAGTCGACGTCGAACTGCCACCCATGCAGCTGGCAGGTGAGCACGCCATCCTCCACATCACCGAATCGAGCCAGATCAGCTCCGAGGTGCGGGCAGTGGCGCTGGACCAGGTGGTCACCGAAGCGCCACATCTCATGCGACTCGCGGTCGGTCTCGAGCCAGTCCTCCACGTACACCGCGTGCTCGGACGACAGGGACTTGAACCAGGTGTAGACCTGCTCGTTGTACGGCCCCTTGCGCTTGGCCTTGAAACGGCAGGAGAGGAAGAGCTCGTTGACCCAGTCTGCGAGCCGCCGCTCCACACAGTGCCTGATCAGCCGGTCCGCGATCGTCAGCTGATAGCGACACTCCTGGCCCTCGAACGGGACAACCTTCTGGTCGACAAAGTCGGCAACGATCTGCTCATGCTCTGTGGTGATCAGGATCCGGTCACCGAGCCGCCCACAGAGCGTGGGCATCTGGTCCATCAGGGGTTGCCACCACTCCTGCAGCTGTGGCAGCAGGGGCTCGGTGGTGGACGCCCACGACAGCTTGCGGGCCTCGCGGTCGGCCTTGGTACGTGCCGCGTACTCGGTGAGGTACTCACGCTTGTGCGTGAAGGGGTAGAGCGTTTCCGCCTCTGATGCAGGGTGCGTCACCTCGGCCGTTCCCGCGTCGCGGTCGAGCTCCACCGTCGTGCCCGTCGACATGAAGATCCCGTTCTCGTCGCCCATCGAGGCCAGGTAGTCGAGGAAGACGCGCTGGTCCGGAAAAACGTTGCCCTTCTGGCCGAAGTCGTTGATCTCGAACAGGTCGTCGTCCAGGAATGCCGGAGGCCCCGAGTTCGGCAGCACCCAGCGGGCGCCGACCGCTTCGGCGTACCGACGAGCCCGGTCGAGTCCGTTGGCCCGCTTCCGCTCCCCCAAACCCTGCCTGACGTGCTCAGGGAGGTCGTAGACCATCGGGAACCAAATGGCGCCGGAGTACTGCAGCGAGTGGCCGTCGTACTGACCGAACTGCACGATCGGCTCGAGGTCGGTCGGGCGGCAGTCGTTCTGGTTCAGGAAGGCCGCCGTTCCGTCGTCGACGGCGAGACACGAGTCGCCCAGCGGGCCGTCGTTGGGGGCGGTCATCGCCACGACCATCAGCGTGAGCCCGTCGTGCTCAAACGGCTCGGCGTTCTTCGTGGCAATGAAGCGGTGGAAACCGAGTGCGGCCAGGGCGTCGCGGAGGTCGCTCACGCCGTAGTCAGGCAGCAGAACCGTCGTGTCCTTGTCCATGTACCTGGCGAGCCACTCGGGGTCGTAGTGGTCGAGGTGAAGATGGGACACGTACAGGTACTCCGAGCTGCCAAGGCGCTCCATGTCGAGTCCGTCGTTGGCGGGGAACGGGTACCACGAGGCGAAGTAGGCCGGTGAGAACCAGGGGTCGCACACGATCGCTCCGTGCGCGGTCTCGATGTGCAATCCTGCGTGACCGATCGATGTGACCCGCATTGACCCAACCCTCCCGATGCAACGGCGTGGCGCGCTCAGCCTATGCACTGGGCGTTGCACCGCTCCAGGTGCCTAGGTCCCCTCCTGCCCGCCGGCTGGGGGGGCGCGTCTAGCCTGGAGCCGTGTTCGGCCGCAAGAACGACCCCGACCCAGACAACGCCCCTTCCCAAACCGAAGGCGACGGCGCTACGAGCGCGTCCGGCAAGGGTCGGCCGACCCCGAAGCGGCGTGAGTCCGAAGCGGCGCGGCGACAGAAGATGTCGCCGCCGAAGGACCGGCGCGAGGCCAAGGCCCGCATGAAGTCGGAGAAGGCCAAGGAGCGCCAGCGCACCACCGACGCTCTGCGCGGAGGCGATGAGCGTCACTACCCCGCACGAGACCAGGGCAAGGGACGGCACCTGGCCCGCAACTGGGTGGACGGTCGGCGCAACATCGGTGAGTTCTTCTGGCCGGTCGTGATCTCCGCCCTGGTGCTGCTCTTCCTCCCCGTGCCGGCGCTTCAGCAGGGGTCGACAGTCGTGCTGCTCGGTTTCTACGTACTGATCACGGTCGACACGGGACTCTCGCTGCTTGGGCTGCGGCGCGCCCTGTACCGCGAACTGCCTGACGCGTCCGACCGCCGAGGCGCACTGGCCTACGCCTTCGGCCGCTCGATCCAGTCACGCAAGCGCCGCTTGCCGGTCCCGAAGGTGGAGCGCGGCTGGACCCGTCAGTACACCCGCGGCGAGGTGAAGGCGTTCGTGGCTTAGCCGCCCATGGTGGCGAGCATCGGTGACAGGTCCATGCCGGCGGTCTGGCCGCCGTCCACGATGAACTCCGCACCGGTGCAGTAGCTCGACTCGTCGGAGGCCAGGAAGAGCGCCATGGCGGCGATCTCCTCGGGGCGCCCGATGCGTTGAATCGGCTGACCGGCGTACTGGGCCTGGTCCATCGCATCGCCACCCGGGTTGGTCATCGGGGTGTCCACTCCACCGGGGTGGATCGAGTTGACGCGGACTCCTTGGTGGCCCAGCTCGATAGCGGCCGACTTGGTCAGTCCACGCAGGCCCCACTTGCTGGCGGTGTAGGCCGAGATCATCGACATCCCGACGAGGCCCCCCGTACTCGAGATGTTCACGATCGATCCACTGCCGGTCTCGGCCATCACCGCACCCACGGTCTTCAGGCCAAGGAACGGGCCGACCAGATTCACCTGGATGACGCGATCGAAGTCGGCGACAGGCATGGTGAGCATCGGCGCAAACGTCAGGATTCCGGCGTTGTTGACCAGGACGTCAGGCGTTCCGAATGCCGACTGGACGACGTCCACTCCTTCTGCCCACTGCTGCTCGTCGGTCACGTCGAGGTGCTGAAAGCGCGCCTGTGCGCCGAGTTCCCCAGCCAGCTCGGTGCCTTCGTCATCGAGGACGTCGCACACCAGCACCGAGGCGCCTTCGGCGACGAAGAGCCGTGCCTCGGCGGCGCCCATTCCTCGGGCAGACCCGGTGATGATCGCTGTCTTGCCGGCCAGTCGCTTCATGGCGACCTCCTTCACGGTGGTGACATCTTCACCGTGCCCACCTCGGAGGCCGAGCGACAGAGGCCTTCGACCGTCACAAGGGTCGTGCGGGGCCTTCCCCAGCACCGGACGAGGCGATGGCATCTGCCACGACCTGCAGGTCATCGGCCCCATACTGCAGCGTGGCTGCGTCGAGCCACCCGTCGACCTGTGCGGCGCTTCGGGCTCCGACGATGGCGCCAGAGACACCGGGCCACGCGATCGTCCACGCCGCCGCCGCGGCGGCCGTCGACACCCCGTGGCGCTCGGCCACTGTCGCCATGGCATCGGCCACCACCAGGTTGGCGGACAGGTCATCGGTGAAGTCGGTGTCAGTCTTGCGCCAGTCGTCGTCGGGTAGCGATGACACCCGTTCGACGGAGAAGGCGCCGGTCAGCAGACCGGCATGCATCGGCGAGTACACGATCACCCCGGTGCTGTGGTCTCGGCACCAGGGCAGCAGGTCGGCCCCGGCTCGGCGGTCGATCGCGGAGAATGGCGGCTGCAGCGTGTCGACGTGGCCCAGGCTCTCGGCACGCTCGAGCTCGGAGGTGTCAAAGTTCGAGACGCCCACCGCGCGGTAGAGACCCTCGGCTTTCATGTCGAGGAGCGCCTGCCAGTAGACCTCGAGCTCGATGTCATCCTCTGCCGGCCAGTGCATCTGCATGAGGTCGACGGCGTCGACGCCGAGTCGACGCAGTGAGGCGACGACCTGCTCGCGCAACACCGCGGGATCCCCGGTCGACAACGGCTCCACGGTGCGGACGGCCGGCTCGACCGGACCGCACTTGGTGAAGACATAGGGCCGGTCGTCCTCCGAGAAGACCGACAGGGCCTCACGAACGACCTCTTCGCTGTGCCCATATCCGTAGACCCAGGCGGTGTCGATCCAATTGACTCCCCGCTCGACCGCTCGCCGAATCGCGGCCACCGACTCGGAGTCGTCCTGCGGTCCCCAACCACCTGACCAGCCGGTGCCCCCGACCGCCCACGCGCCGAACCCGACGCGGGTGATGGTCATGCCGGTGGTGCCGAAGGCAATGGTGGGCAGCGAGGTGTCTGAGGTCATGTGGTGATCCTGGCACGGGCGCTCGCTGCTGCCGCCGGCTGGGACCCGGTCGCTCCAACTCTCCACCTAGGGTGAAGGGGTGACCGCTGTGCTGCTGGCCGCTCGCTTCCTTCTTGAGCTGGCACTCCTCGCGGGGCTGGCAATCGGCGGGTGGCGGCTTGCGGACACCGTCTGGGCCCAGTTGCTGCTAGCGCTGGCCTTGCCGATTGCCGCCGCGACTCTCTGGGGTCTGGTCGTCGCGCCGAAGGCCAGGGTCGCGGCCTCGTTGCCGCTACGACTCACCCTCGAGGTGCTCATCTTCGGGTCAGCGGCCCTTGTGCTGTGGGCAACCGGACTCACAGCCTTCGCCGTGGTGCTGCTGGTGCTGGAAGCGGTCGTTCTCATCGCCCTGCTTGCGACCGGCCACCCACCAGGCCCCTCACCCACCACCACAACAATCCCCGTCTCGCACGAAGGGAACTGAGCGATGGCCCGTTGGCAAGGAACCACCGTGCTCACCACGTCACGGCTTCTCCTGCGCACGTACCGACGCGACGACCTGCCCGCGTTCGCCGCTCTGAACGCTGACCCACTGGTGTACGAGCAGCTGGGTGGCCAGCCCCTGAGTCGGGAACACTCCGACGAGATCGCCGAGTGGGCCGAGGAATGCTTCGAGAAGGACCGACTAGGGCTGCTGGCCGTGGAGCGCCGATCGGACGGTGAGTACCTCGGTATGTGTGGCCTGCACCACCAGGAGTCATTCCCCGACGATGTGGAGGTTGCCTGGCGGTTCGCCTCTCCGCACTGGGGGCACGGGTATGCCACGGAGGCAGCGCAAGGGTGGCTCGGGTACGGGTTCGCCGTGTTGGAGGTTCCGAAGATCATCTCGATCACCGACCTCGACAACACACGAAGCCTCGCGGTCATGCGGCGGCTCGGCATGACGTTCGTCGAGCAGACCACGATGGTCGACGATGGGCTGACGTTTGACGCCGTCGTCTACGCACTCACCGCGGACCAGTGGCGTACCCGCATCGCGGGTTAAGGTCGGGGAATGGAACATCGACGCCTCGGCCGCAGCGGCCTCAAGATCAGCGAGATCACCTACGGCAACTGGCTCACCCACGGTCAACAAATCGAGCAGGACACCGCTACGGCTTGCGTTCATGCCGCATTGGACGTCGGGATCACCTCGTTCGACACCGCCGACGTCTACGCAGGCGGCCGAGCAGAGACGGCACTCGGTGTCGCACTCAAGGGCCAGCGCCGCGAGGGCCTCGAGATCTTCACGAAGGTCTACTGGCCCACCGGTGATGGGGTCAACGACCGCGGACTGTCACGTAAACACATCATGGAGTCGTGCCACGCGTCGTTGAAGCGACTCGGTACCGACTACGTCGACCTCTACCAAGCACACCGCTTCGACTACGAGACGCCGCTCGACGAGGTGCTCCACGCATTCGACGACCTCATCCGCCAGGGCAAGGTGCTCTATGCAGGCGTGTCGGAGTGGAAGGCAAGCGAGATCGAGACCGCCGTCACGATGCAGCGTGAGCTGGGCTATGACCGGTTCGTGTCAAGCCAGCCGGAGTACTCGATGCTGTGGCGGGTGATCGAGGCGGAGGTCGTGCCGACCAGCCGCGAGCTGGGGCTGTCGCAGATCGTCTGGTCACCGATGGCGCAAGGGGTCCTCACCGGCAAGTACCTGCCTGGTCAGCAGCCCCCGGCCGGCAGTCGTGCGACCACGGCCCAAGGCAAAGACATGATCGAGGACTACCTGGCCGACAACATCCTGGCCCGGGTCCAGGGGCTACGTCCGCTTGCCGACGATGCGGGACTCTCGATGGCCCAGCTCGCCCTGGCCTGGGTGCTGCAGAACGACAACGTGGCCGCCGCCATCGTGGGGGCGTCCCGTCCCGAGCAGGTGAAGGACAACGTCGGCGCAGCCGGCGTCCGCCTCGAACCGGCCCTGATGGCGCAGATCGACACCGTTCTGGGCGACATCGTCGAGCGCGACCCGTCCAAGACCGAGAGCCCCGACCCCCGCGCCTGACCCACCGACCCGCCCCCCGGAGTGATCGGAGCGTTTCCGGCCATTTTCGCCACAATTCCGGACGCCAAAGTGCCAGAAACGCTCCGATCACGCGGGTGGGGGGCTACTCCGCGGGCGGGTGCAGGGACATGGGGCCGTACACCTCGCGTTCGTCCTCGAGCAGGGTCACCGCGTCGACGCCGGCCGCCAGCAGGGTCTGCCACTCCTCACCGATCCAGCTCTCGGCGTCCGCCTGACTGGTGAAGGTGGTCGCCTCCTGCGGGGTTCCCTCCTTGGCGATCTCTGCTTCGGCACCTTCGGTGCGCTCGTAGCGCCACAGCCATGCCATCGCGAACACTCCGTTCCATTCGGCCGTCAGACGGCGATTCCTTTGACGCCGACCACCTAGGTGTGGTCAGATCACGCCCACAACTTCATCCGCCTGTTGGCAGGGGAAGTCCGGTCGAAATCCGGCGCTGACCCGCAACCGTAGGCCGCGCGCTCCAGGGAGTCATCCCCGAGGCGTCTCGCGGCAAGCCGGGACACCTGACAAGAGGCGAGCGGCTCCCTTTTTACCGTCGAGGCCTACGGGGCGGAGCCCGGGCTCACTGCCCGTCCGCGCCCCTGTTCGTCACCACCAGGTGACACAGGGGCGTTTGCGTCAGTGCTGTTCGGGGTTGCTCCTGGGATCGCTCACCGAGAGGCATTCCATGCACACCACCGCACGCCGGCTCGTCAACGCCACGGCAGCAACAGCTGTTGTGACTGCCCTACTGCTCACCGCACACAGCGCGGAGGCCTCGAGCACCGCCAAGGCGGCCACTTCCACCGACAAGGCCCTGATCGGTCTCTTCGGTGAGCAGGACGCCACGTACGACGGCGTCTACCGCCAGAGTCTGTCGCTGATCTCGCTGGACGCCGCAGGTGCGCGAGTGCCCAAGGCCTCGGTCAAGTGGCTGCTTCGGCAGCAGTGCGCCAACGGACGCTTCCCGAGCTACTCCGATCTGGCCGGCAAGTGCGGGGTCGGCGAGGGTGACTCCACCGCCATGGCAACCATTGCCCTCAAGCGGGTCGGTGAGCGGAGCGCCGCACGTGCCGCCTTGGGCTGGTTGCTCAAGCAGCAGACCCCGTCAGGTGGCTGGGAGTTCAACGCCGGCTTCGGTCCGAATGCGAACACGACCGGCCTCGCCGTCCAGGCGATGATCGCCATGAAGGTGAAGCCCTCGACGGTGAAGACCGGCCGCACCGGCCCTCAGTTCCTTCGGTCCCTGCAGCTGCGCTGCTCAGCACCCGTCGACTCCCGCGGAGCTCTGGACTACCAGGCGCAGGACCCATTGGCGGCGAACGACTACGCAACAGCGCAGGCGACACAGGCGCTGGCCGGGACGTCGCTGCCGGTCGAACCCTCAACAGGGCGCAAGGGCCTGCCTTCACTGACCTGCCCGCGGAATGGCGCTCAGCCTTCGCCCAGCGCGGTGGCCGGTGGCTACCTGGGCAGGACGATCAAGCTCAACGACGGATCGATCCCCAGCTCCTTCGGGCCCGGAGCAGATCTGGGCAGCACCGCGAACGCCGTCATGTCACTGGTCGCCGCCGGAGTGGGCGGCAACCAGACAGACGCCGCGATGCTCACCCTCGAGAGCAACGCGACCACGTTCACACGCGACGGTTCGGACGCCGTGCTGCCTGCTTCGTCAGCCGCCCTCGCCTTGGCGGCGCACGCAACCAGCGGCGACCCACGCTCGGTCGGCGGCACCAACCCGGTGCGCGACATCCTCTCGTCACGGACGCTCGCCGGCTGACATGCGCGCCTCCCAGACCCGAACAGTCACGCTCCGCGGAGCGGCCGTCGTCATGGCCGCCCTCGTGTTGGCCGCGATGGTCGGAACGTGGGGCGCGTCGAACGCCGAGGCCACCTCGTACCGCTTCTGGTCGTACTGGGTGGGCAGTGACAGCGGATGGACGTTCTCGAGCCAAGGGGCGAGCCGGCGTCCGGCCAACGGCACCGTCGACGGCTGGCGCTTCGCCGTCAGTGAGGCATCGTCCTCGACCACGCCCCCTCGTCACACCGCCTCGTTCGCCCGGATCTGCGGTGCCACTCCCCCGCAAGAGGGAAAGAAGCGCGTAGGTCTGGTGGTCGACTTCGGCACCACTGCCGACGCCCCCGATGGCGAGACGCCGCCCGCCCTCGTGACGACCTGCGTGGTCGCCCCCGAGGACGCCAACGGGTACACCGTGCTCGCCAGCGCCGTCCAGCTGCGCACCGATGCCGGCCTGATCTGCGGCATGAACGGATACCCGGAAACCGAGTGCGGCGTCGCTGTCGCAGACCCCACCGCTTCCCCGTCCACGGCACCCCCCAAGAACGGCGGCGGGTCGGGGGGTGCTCCTGGCGGTGGCGACGATGGCTCATCGGGCTCGACCACGAGCTCGACGCCGAACAAGCAGCCCGACGCCGCGACGTCTCAGGACGAAGGAGGCGACAGCGGGCAGAAGAAGTCCGGTCAGAACAAGAAGAAGGCGTCAAAGGACACCTCCGCAACTACGGCGGCTGACCCCCCGGCGGCGTCCGGCGTGGTCGACGTCAGCCCCGCCGCCGCGATGTCGCCGCCTTCATCTGCCAACGGGTCACCCCTCGGCCTGCTGGCCGGCGGGGTCGTGGTTGCCGTCCTCCTCGGCACCGCCGTCGTGGTGCGCAGGCGGCGGACATGACGCGCGCGCCGCGGCCGATGCGGGCACTCCACCCAGTGGCCTGGTGGCTGTGGGCGCTCGCTTTGGCAGTAGCCGCCTCGCGCACCCTCAACCCGCTGCTTCTCGGTGCGGTCATCGGAGTCGCTGCGCTGGTCGTCGCAGCCCGACGCAGCCAGGCACCGTGGGCGGCGAGCTTCCGGGCCTTCCTTCTCCTGGGCCTTGTGGTCCTCGGCGTACGACTCGTCTTCGAGGCTGTGTTCGGAGCGCCGATCCCTGGAATCACCGTCTTGACCCTTCCGGAGGTAACCCTTCCCGAATGGATGGCCGGTGCCCGGCTGGGTGGCGCCGTCACGCTTGAGGCGCTGGTCGCGGCGCTGTACTCGGGGCTGCAGCTGATGGCGATCTTGGCCTGCGTCGGTGCGGCCAACGCACTTGCGAACCCGACTCGACTGCTCAAGAGCGTTCCCGGCGCGCTGTACGAAGTGGGCGTCGCCGTCGTCGTAGCGCTCACGCTCGTCCCGTCGGCGTTGGCCCACCTTCAGCTCATCCGCGAAGCCCGCCGACTTCGCGGGCAGCCCGCTCGCGGAATGACGTCGGTGGCACGTACGGCCACGGCGGTGCTCGCCGGAGCGTTGGAGCGTTCGCTGACCCTGGCCGCCGCCATGGACTCACGTGGCTTCGGTCGACTGCGGCCAATGCCGGCACGCGAGAAGCGGATCACGGCGACGGTGGCTCTGTCGGGGCTGACCTGCCTGCTGATCGGTGGCTACGCACTTCTCGACGCGAGCACCGCCCCTCTGACGGCCGTCGCCATGCTCGCTTCTGGCGCTGCGCTGGCCCTCACCGGCCTGCACCGTGCGAACCGACGCGCCGTACGTTCGGTCTATCGCCCCGACCCGTGGCGCTGGCCCGAATCCGCCACGGTCGCCTCGGGCGCCGTCGCTGCGGCCGTCTACACCGCAGCCGCTGTCGCGTTCCCCGCGGACATGCTGCCGACCACCAGTCCGCTCACCTGGCCCGCGCTCCCGTTGGCACCGTTGCTGGCGACTCTGATCGCGGCCGCCCCCGCGTGGGTGGCTCCCCCGGTGCCGTCGGCCCAGAGCACTGCAGATCTCGTCCCATCGATCGAGTCGGACGAGCACCTCCCACGGCCCACCAAAGCGGTGGCAGCGTGATCCGCTTCGAGAAGGTGACGCTCACCTACCCCGATGCAGGCCGACCTGCGCTTTGCGATGTCTCGCTGCACATACCGGAGGGTGAACTGGCGCTCGTCGTGGGCCGGACCGGATCTGGCAAGTCGTCATTGCTGCGCGCCATCAACGGGCTGGCCCCCACGTTCACTGGGGGCACGCTGGAGGGTCGCGTCACCGTCGATGGCCGTGACACGCGCGCTCATCCCCCGCGCGAGCTGGCTGACGTCGTGGGTGTGGTGCTGCAGGACCCGCGCAATGGTTTCGTCACCGAGATCGTCGAGGACGAGATCGCCTACGGCATGGAGTCGCTCGGGCTGCCACCTGAGGTGATGCGGCGGCGGGTCGAAGAGGCGCTCGACCTGCTCGGCCTCAACGACGCGCGACACCGTCCCTTGCGCACGCTCTCTGGTGGACAACAGCAAAGGGCAGCGATCGCCGCGGTGCTGGCCCAGCACCCCCGAGTGCTGGTGCTCGACGAGCCCACGTCAGCCCTTGACCCGGCCGCGGCCGAAGAGGTGTTGGCGGCCCTGCAGCGGCTGGTCCACGACCTCGGTCTCACGGTCGTCATGGCCGAGCACCGGCTCGAGCGTGTTGTGCAGTTCGCCGATCGAATCGTCCATGTGCAGGGCGGTGGACAGGTGACCGATGGCCCACCGGTGCAGGTGATGGCCGACGCGCCGGTCGCTCCCCCGGTTGTCGAGCTGGGTCGCTGGGCCAAATGGGAGCCCCTGCCCCTCACCATCCGCGAGGCCAGGCGGTTTGCCGGCCCACTGCGGGCGACACTGAGCGCGCTTCAACCGACGCCGAAGCAACTGGTGACCCCCACGTCCGCCGCACCAGTTTCCGAGCTCGAGCGGGTACGTGTGCTGTACGGGTCGCACGTCGCCCTCGACGGCGTCGACCTGAAACTGCACAGCGGTGAGATCGTCGCCGTCATGGGCCGGAACGGCGCCGGCAAGTCGACCCTGCTGCGGTCGCTGGTCGGGCTCACCGAGCCCTCGGCAGGTCGGGTGCGCGTCGGCGGACAGAACCCCGTCGAGCTCAAGGGTCGCCATCTCACGGGTACCGTCGGCATGGTCCCCCAGGACCCTGGAGACCTGCTCTGGAACGAGTCGGTCCGCCAGGAGTGCACCGAGTCGGTCGACCCGGACGAGACCAGACGGCTCTTCGACGAGCTGGCGCCAGGTGTTGACCCAGCAATGCACCCACGTGACCTCTCTGAGGGCCAGCGGCTCGCCCTGGCGTTGTCCGTGGTCCTGTCGGCGGGCGCGCCGCTGCTGCTGCTCGACGAACCAACCAGAGGGCTCGACTACCCCACCAAGCACCGACTTGTCAGCCTCCTCCGCCGACGGGCAGCGGCTGGGGGAACAATCGTGGTGGCCACCCATGACGTCGAGCTCGCCGCCGATGTCGCGACCCGGACGGTCGTCATTGCCGAGGGCGAGATCGTCACCGACGGCCCCACTCGCGACGTGGTCACCGCGTCACCGCAGTTCGCACCGCAGGTGGCCAAGGTGCTGGCGCCGGTTCCCATGCTGACGGTCGCGGACGTGCTCGCAGCCTTGCCGGAGGCGCTGTGACACCGGCCCACCCGATGACGGCGCGCTCGGCGCTTGCCATGGGGCTCGCCTCGCTCGTGGGCCTGCTGGCGTTCACCTGGCCGCTCGTGGTCGACTCCGGCACCTGGCTGGCCGACAGCCCGGATGGTCCGTGGTTCTTTGCCCTGCTGGTTCCGCTGCTTCTTGCTGTCGTCGTGGCGGAGATGAGTGAGGGCGGCATCGACGCCAAGACAGTCGCGCTGCTCGGCGTCCTCTCCGCCGTGGCCGCCGCGCTCCGTCCGCTCTCCGGCGGCGTGACCGGGTTCCAGCCGATGTTCGTGGTGCTGATCATCGGCGGCAGGGTGTTCGGTCCCGGATTTGGATTCCTCCTGGGCTCGACGTCCATGCTGGCCTCGGCGCTGATCACCGGGGGCGTCGGCCCGTGGCTGCCGTTTCAGATGATCGCTGCGGCGTGGGTCGGCCTGGGCGCGGGGCTACTGCCTCGCTGTCGCGGACGGCGCGAAGTCGCCCTGCTCGCCGGGTACGGAGCGCTCAGCGGGCTCGCCTTTGGCGTCCTGATGAACATGTGGTTCTGGCCCTTCATCAGCACAGAGGGCAGCATCGCCTTCGTGGCCGGCGACCCGATCAGCCAGAACCTGGGACGGCTGCTCGCCTTCACAGTGGCAACGTCCTGGGGTTTCGATGTGCCACGAGCAATCGGTAACGCGTTGCTGATCGCCGCCCTCGGCGCCCCCGCGCTGCGGACACTTCGGCGGGCGCATCGCGTTGCAGCCTTCGGATCGGTGCCGACGTTCACCGCACCCGCCACACCGGTGACGCCGTGAAGGTGGTGTTCCGCGCCGGGCAAGGCGATTCAACGCCAGGATTGCTCGCGAGAGCGATGACGTGGTCATGATGGTGGCCTGCCGGCCGGTGGCGGTGTGAGTCGTTCGACAAGATGTCTGCGGAAAGGGGCCGGGGCGTGACGGTCGACCTTCAGCGGTTCCGCGACGAGATCACGGGCCCCGACGAGGACGCACGGAAGGCAGCCGTGGCTCGGCATCTCACGTTGACCAAACCCGCGGGAGCACTGGGCCGACTTGAGACCCTGTCGACCTGGGTCGCGGCCACCCAGGGCGCGTGTCCGCCCCGTTCGATCGAGCGGGCCCGTGTGGTGATCTTCGCCGGTGACCACGGAGTTGCGTCTGCCGGCGTCTCCGCCTATCCACCGGAGGTCACCGCGCAGATGGTGCACAACTTCGTCTCGGGCGGCGCCGCGGTGAATGCGCTCGCCCGCGTTGCCGGCGCGAGCGTCCGGGTCGTCGACCTGGCCGTGGCCAGCGACCTGCCGGGCCTTCCCGACGAGGTCACCCGACACAAGGTGTGCCGGGGATCGGGAAACATTGCCATCGAAGATGCCCTCAGCCGCCAGCAGGCAGAGCGGGCCTTCACCGCCGGCACCCTGATCGCCGATGAAGAGATCGACGCCGGCGCCGACCTGCTGATCCCAGGTGACATGGGCATCGGCAACACCACCCCGGCCGCAGCCCTGATCGGACTGCTCTCCTCACGCGACGCAGCAGCCGTCACCGGACGCGGAACCGGCGTGGACGATGAGGGATGGATCCGAAAGACAGCGGCGGTGCGTGACGCCATGCGACGCGGCAGGTCGGTGAAGGCCGACCAGATCGCGCTACTGGCCACGGTCGGCGGGGCGGACTTTGCCGCCATGACCGGGTTCTTGCTGCAGGCTTCAGTGCGCAAACGACCGGTGATCTTGGACGGGCTCGTGTCAGGCGCCTGCGCCATGGTGGCGCATCGCATCGCCTACCGGGCGGCCAAGTGGTGGCAGTCCGGGCACCGCTCGGTCGAGCCCGCGCATGAAGTGGTCCTGGCGAGGCTGCAGCTCGAACCCCTCCTCGACTACCAGTTGCACCTCGGTGAGGGAACCGGAGCGCTGCTCGCCCTCCCCATCGTCCGGGCAGCACAGGCCACCCTCAGCGAAATGTCCACGTTTGATGAGGCTGGCGTGACCGACCGCACTCACGACGAGGACGAACCAGAGCCGTGACCGACGCCGTGCGGCTGGCGTTCGGCACCTGAGCGTGCCCCCTGGGGCAGCACCTTCAGGTGCTCTGCTTCCCCAGCGCAGCGTCTAGCGCGGTGAGGCGTCGATGAAGGGTGGACGTACCACGGTCATCATCGAAGGGCGTCCCCGCACATCGACGGCTACCTCCGTGCCTTCGCTCGTTGAGCGGTCCAGCAGCGCCAGACCGATTCCGGTTCGCAATGTCGGAGAGAACGTGCCGCTGGTGACCTCGCCGATGATCGATCCCGTCGCATCCTTCACCTGCATGTGTGGACGCGGAATGCCGCGGTCAGTAGCCAGAAGCCCGAAGAGTCGGCGCCGCGGGCCAGCCGCCTTTTCGGCCAGCAGCGCAGCCCGCCCGGAGAACTCCGGCTTGTCCCACCCGACAGCCCAGCCGGCGCGCGCCTGCACCGGCGAGATCGTCGACGACAGATCCTGACCGTGCAGTGGATAGCCCATCTCGGTGCGCAACGTGTCACGTGCTCCCAGCCCCACAGGCCTACCACCTTCGGCCGTGACGGCCTCCATGACGGCATCCCAGACGGCCGGGGTCGCCTCCCAGGTCGGCAGCAGCTCGTAGCCTCGCTCACCGGTATAACCGGTCCGACAGACGATCACCGGGCTTGCCCGGAACTCGGTCTCGACAAAAGCCATGTACTCGTGGCCGTGCGGCAGACCAAGCGAGTTCATGACCGCGTCGGCGCGCGGCCCCTGCACTGCCAGCACGCCGTAGCCCCTGTGTTGGTTCTCCACCGTGATGCCGTCAGGTGCGGCCGCAGTGAGCTGCTCGACCACAGCAGCGGTGTTGGCGGCGTTCGGGACGACGAAGACGTCGCTGTCGGAGCGCAGGTAGACGATCAGGTCGTCCACGACGCCGCCCGATGCGGCACAAAGCATGGAGTACTGCGCCTGACCGGGTGCTATCCGTGACAGGTCGTTGGTGAACTGCCGATTGACGAACTCGCTCGCACCCGACCCGCTGACCTGCATCTTCCCCAGATGTGAGACGTCAAACAGGCCCACACGCTCTCTGACCGCCGCATGCTCCTTCAGGACGCCGCCATCGGGATACTCGATCGGCATCTCCCAGCCGCCGAAGTCGGCCATCTTGGCTCCCAGAGCCTCATGACGATCGTGGATCGGGGTGCGCTGAAGAGAGGAGCTCATACACCGAAGGCTACCCGTGGGCCCATCGCACTAGGGTGTGTCAACCGCCCCCCGACCTGGAGTGAAGACCCGTGACCTCTGTTGAACTGAGCAGCAGCAACCCCGGCCGGATTCGTGCAAGCGCCGTCGTGATCGGCGTCCTCAAGAAGGGCGAGTCGGTCAAGATCGCCCCCGGATCGACCCCGGTCGGTGCCGCGTACGGCCGGACCCTCGTGCGTGCGCTCACGTCACTCGGCGCCACCGGAGATGCCGGCCAGGTCACCCGCATCCCCAAGGCCGGCTCGGTGGCCTCCCCGGTCGTGATCGCCGTGGGCCTCGGTGAGACGGTCCCCGAGTCCGAAGGTCTGCGTCGGGCCGCAGGGAACGCCGTACGTGCCGCAGCCGGGATGGACAGCGTGGCACTGGCGCTACCGGCCACCACCCCGGACGAGCTCAGGGCAGTCCTCGAGGGCGCCCTCTTCGGCGCCTACGCGTTCTCGACCTACCGAAAGAAGTCGGCCAAGGCGCACAAGGCGCCGGTCAAGGCCATCACGCTGGCCACGCCGTTGGCCAAGGACAAGGACGCGGGCGCCGCAGTGACCGAGGTGAAGTCACTCGCCAAGAGCCTGCATCTGGTCCGTGACCTGGTCAACACGGCGCCATCGGATCTGGCGCCTGCGGACTTCGCCGACACCGCAGTCTCGGCCTGTCGGAGCCTCAAGCTCGACGTCGAGGTGCTCGACGAGGCCGCCCTGGCCAAGGGCAAGTACGGCGGGCTGATCGGAGTGGGTATGGGGTCGGCGAACCCCCCTCGCCTGGTGCGCATCGCCTACCGCCACCCGAAGGCGCAGCGTCACCTGGCGTTCGTCGGCAAAGGCATCACCTTCGACTCCGGAGGGATCTCGATCAAGCCGGCCGCCAACATGGACGCCATGAAGAGCGACATGAGCGGTGCTGCAGCTGTGCTGGGCGCCATGGCGGCAATCGCCCGCCTCAAGCCCGAGGTGAACGTCACCGGATACATGGCGATGGCCGAGAACATGCCGTCTGGTTCTGCCCAACGTCCGAGTGACGTCATCACGATCCGCGGCGGCCGCACAGTCGAGGTCCTCAACACCGATGCCGAGGGTCGGCTTGTGCTCGCGGACGCGATCGTGCGGGCCGGCGAGGACAAGCCCGATACCATCGTCGACGTCGCCACCCTGACGGGTGCTGCGGTGGTTGCACTCGGCAACCGGACGTCCGGGATCATGGCCAACGACGACGAGTTCCGGACCCACGTGCACGACGCGGCGACAGCGGTTGGCGAGCAGATGTGGCCGATGATGATGCCGCCGGAGCTGCGAGCCTCGATGGACTCCAAGGTGGCCGACATCGCGAACATCGGCGACCGATGGGGCGGCATGCAGGTCGCCGGGCTCTTCCTCAAGGACTTCGTCCCGGAGGGGGTCACCTGGGCTCACCTCGACATCGCCGGTCCGGCATTCAACGAAGGCGAGCCGTTCGGGTACACGCCCAAGGGTGGCACCGGGGCTGCCATGCGAACGCTCGTGGCTCTGGCCACGCGCGCAGCTCACGAGGCGGCCGTCGAGCCTGCCGAGCAGGACTAGCGGCTGGCCTAGTCCACCAGGGTGGATATGGCCCTCACGGACTAGTCCGTCCGGGTGAAGGTTGCTTGCGCAGGGTAACGACGTCGCTACCTTCAGAGACGAACGGGTATCGCACCCGATCACCTCGGAGGAATCGTGTCTTCGTCGCTGCACCCCACCATCGCCGCCGCTCTCGGCAAGGCGAAGATCGGCGGGTTCGTCCTCGCCGCCACCGTCCTGCTTGCCGGTACCGCCGAAGCGGCGACCAGCGCCAACCTCTTCTCCGACGACCCGGTCCCCGCGGCCGAGAGCGAACCGATCAGCACTCCTGTCGACTGCCCGACCGAGGAGCCGGTGTCCGACCCCTCGATCGACCCCACGGACGGGCCGACGGACCAACCCACCGAGGAGGTGACCGCAGAGCCCGAGGCCACCGACGGCACCGTGGTCGAGCCGACCGACGAACCAACGGTCGAGCCGACTGACTGCGTCGATCCCACGGACGACCCCACCGATGACCCCTCGGACGACCCAACAGACGACCCGACCGATGACCCCACCAGCGACCCGACGGATGACCCCACCAGCGACCCAACGGCGGACGCATGCGCAGCTGCCGTGAACCACGGGCAGTACGTCTCGCAGGTGGCCAAGGACACCCCTCCCGGTCCGGGTCACGGGGCAGCCGTCTCCGAGGCCGCACACAGCGACTGCGGCAAGAAGTCGTCAAGCGCTGACGATGGTGGTGGCGACGACCAAGGCGACCGCACCCAAGGCAACAAGGACGACACCACGCAGGATGGGGGCCACACGGCTCCCCCCGGCCAGGTGAAGAAGGACGACACCAGCTCATCCGGGAGCGTCCCGCCCGGACAGGCCAAGAAGGACGACGCCGCCGGGTCATCCGACGGCGCCAGCTCCGCCCCTGGAAACAGCGGAAACGCACCAGGCCACAACAAGTAGCCCCCTACCCGACATCCACCCCTGAGAGGCCCCCTTCCCACCTCCCGGCGCACCCCACCCCCCTTGAGCGCGCCGGACCGGTGCCCCCCGCACCGCTTGCAGTGGCACTTCCCTCACCACTGCTCGAAGGCTCCTTCCTCGCCGAGGAAGGAGCCTTCGCATGTGCGAGACGGTGGCTAGGCGCCGCCGTTCCACTCCGTCATGCGCTTGGGGTAGCCCATCAGGTTGACGTCATAGCAGGGGATTCCCTGCTTGTGCGCCCACGAAAAGGCAGTGGCCGCGTCTGGGACCGGACGACGCGTCCATTCCCCGTCTGCGGCCACAAGGACAACCGTCGTGGCGCTGACCGCAGTCTGCGGTTCGACGAAGGCCTCAACGCCGCGGCGTGTGGCCACGAACTCCTCAAGATACTTTCGGTCCGCGGACTTACCGCCCTTGCCGCCTTGGCCAGCCGATCCAGACGCCTTCGACCCCCGGCGTCGCAGCCATTTCATGGCCACCCCCAGTTCCGTCGGTCCGGCGTCGGCACGATCGTGATGACGCCCCACGGTAGCGCCGACAGACCGTCCGCGAGCGGAGGACGCGGGTGTCGCGCCCTGCGCGAAGGGTGACAAGATGACGGCAGTTGTCTCTG
This sequence comes from Actinomycetes bacterium, assembly GCA_024644345.1. GTDB lineage: Bacteria > Actinomycetota > Actinomycetes > JAHEKZ01 > JAHEKZ01 > JAHEKZ01. Next base: position 24,495 of record JAHELE010000030.1, read on the forward strand.
CGTAGAGGAGTCGCCCGTGTCCGAGCATTCCGCGAGCACCGTTCACGACATCGTGATCCTCGGCGGAGGCAGTGGTGGCTACGCGTGTGCGCTGCGCGCCGCACAGCTCGGTCTCGACGTCGTTCTGGTCGAGAAGGGCAAACTCGGAGGCACCTGCCTGCACCAAGGCTGCATCCCTACCAAGGCCCTGCTGCACTCGGCCGAGGTCGCCGACACCACCCGCGACGGCGAGCAGTTCGGTGTCAGGTCGACGCTGGACGGTATCGACATGGTCGCCGTCAACTCCTACAAGGACGGGGTCGTCTCCCGCCTCTACAAAGGATTGTCCGGTCTGGTCAAGAGCCGGGGAGTGACCCTCGTCGAGGGCGAAGGGCGCCTGGTTCGCCCCGACACCGTGGCGGTCGGCGACAGCACTTACACCGGCCGCAACGTCGTCCTCGCGACCGGCTCGGTGCCCAAGTCGTTGCCCGGCCTGGCGATCGACGGTTCTCGGGTCATCACCAGCGACCAAGCCCTGACCCTCGACTACGTACCGCGATCGGTCGTCGTACTGGGTGGGGGCGTGATCGGAGTCGAGTTCGCGAGCGTGTGGCGATCCTTCGGTGCCGACGTCACCGTCGTCGAGGCCCTCCCCCACCTGCTACCCCTCGAAGACGACGACCTCTCCAAGCAGCTCGAACGTCAGTTCCGCAAGCGCGGAATCTCCTACGAGCTCGGCGCGCGGTTCAGCAAGGTGGAAGAGTCTGCGACCGGCGTCGTGGTCCACCTCGAGAACGGCACCGCTCTCGAGGCCGACCTGCTGCTGGTCGCTGTCGGTCGCGGGCCTGTCTCGTCCGGCCTCGGCTACGACGAGGCTGGCGTGGCCATGGACCGCGGCTACGTCGTGGTCGATGAGCTCTGTCGCACCTCGGTGCCCAACGTGTTTGCGGTCGGCGACCTCATTCCGACGCTCCAGCTGGCCCACGTCGGGTTCGGTGAAGGAATTCTCGTCGCCGAGCAGATCGCTGGGATGGCGCCGCGCCCCATCGACTACGACGGCGTACCGCGGGTGACCTACTCCGAGCCGGAAGTGGCGTCGGTCGGGCTGACCGAGGCGTCTGCCCGCGAGATCCACGGCGACGGCATCACGACCGTCAAGTACGACCTCGCCGGCAACGGGAAGAGCCAGATCCTCAAGACAGCCGGCTTCGTCAAGCTGGTCGCCCTCAAGGACGGCCCAGTCCTGGGCGTCCACATCATCGGTAGCCGCGCCGGCGAGCTGCTGGCCGAAGGACAGCTCATCTACAACTGGGAGGCCTACGCCGACGACGTGGCGACCCTGATCCACGCCCATCCGACCCAGAGCGAAGCAATGGGTGAGGCGCATCTCGCGCTGGCGGGCAAACCACTGCACTCCCACTCCTGACCACTCGCACTGCCGAAGGGAACGACATGTCGGTCTCAGTGAAGATGCCGATGCTCGGTGAGAGCGTCACCGAAGGCACCGTCACGCGGTGGCTGAAGAAGGAGGGCGACGAGGTCAGTACTGACGAGCCGCTGCTTGAGGTGTCCACCGACAAGGTGGACACCGAGATCCCTGCGCCAGCGACCGGCGTCCTGATCCGCATCCTGGCCCAGGAGGACGAGACGGTCGTCGTGGGCGCCGAGCTGGCCGTGATCGGTGAAGCCGGAGAGGCCCCACTGCGCAGCGTCGCCGACTCCGACGATGCTTCCACCTCCGACTCGGCCGAGACCGAGCCGGCAGCGGCTGAAGCACCGCCCGCTGCCGACCCTGACCCAGTCCCCAACGAGCCGACGCCGCCTGCCCCCCCGGCCGCGCCCGCCGCAGCACCGTCCGCGACGCCATCGACGGCGAAGCAGACATCGGTGGTCCTCCCTGCTCTCGGCGAGAGCGTCACCGAGGGGACGGTGACGAGGTGGCTCAAGCAGGTCGGCGAGGCAGTCGCCGTCGACGAGCCGCTCGTCGAGGTCTCGACCGACAAGGTCGACACCGAGATCCCGTCCCCTGTTGCTGGGGTGCTTGTCGCCATAACCGTGGCCGAGGACCAGACCGTCGACGTGGGTGCCGAGATCGGCATCGTGGGGGCGGCGGGCTCGGCAG
>JAHELE010000126.1 GCA_024644345.1 Actinomycetes bacterium
CACTTTGAGGGTCTCCTGGACGCCGAAAGGTGCCGGAAATCCTCCGATCACCGGGGGGGGATTGGCCGGGCATTCAGGCCTCGGTCAGTCGGACGCGGAGCCGCCGGAAGCCCTTTCCCTTGTTCTCGACCTTGACCACCTCGATGCGGCCGATCTGACGCGTCGACGCCACGTGCGTCCCACCGTCTGCCTGGGTGTCGAGCCCGACCATGTCCACGATCCGCACGATCTCGAGCTCAGGCGGCAACAGGTTCGTCGCCGTCCTGATGATGTCGGGGATCGCAAACGCCTCCTCCCGAGGCAGGTTCCTCACCTCGATCGCGCGGTCAGCCGCCACCTCTTGAGCGCACGCCTCGGCCACTCGCTCCTTGAAGCCGTCCGGCACCTCGGGCAGGTTGAAGTCCATCCGGGCGGTGAGCGGTTCCATGTTGCCGCCGGTCACCAGACAGCCGTACTCGCGGAAGACCACTCCCGACAGCAGATGCAGGCCCGAGTGGGTACGCATCAACGCCGACCGCCGCTCGTCCTCGATGGCACCGCGCACAGCGGTGCCCACCGGAGGAATGGGATCGCCCTCTTCGGCAACGAGCCGGATGTCGTCACCACGTCGAGCGCCGACGATCCGCGTCTCCACACCGCCCCACAGCAGGACGCCGTAATCGGGTGGCTGCCCACCACCACCAGGATAGAACGCGGACCGGTCGAGCACGATCCCGTCCTCGTCAACATCGAGCACTGTCGCCTGCCACTCCCGAACAGTGGCATCCGCAAGGTCGAGCCGTTCGGTGCGCCCATGGTCGTGTCCCATGGAGTTCACTCAACCATGGATGCCCAGGAAGTCGATCGCTTCCACCGCCCCTCACCCGCCGCCTCGCTAGTCTGCGCAGATGTCGATGACTGAGCACTCGTCCACGGGAGCTCGTCAGGCCGGCCCTTCCTATTCGTGGCGCGTGGTCGCCGGGGTCATCGCAGTGACGATCGTCGCGTGTGGCTATCTGCTCAACATCTCGTCAGCGGCCGGGGCAATGGACTCGCCATGGGCGATGCCCATGGGTGCCGAGTGGTCACTCCCACAAGCCCTTCTGATGGTGTCGATGTGGATCGCGATGATGACGGCCATGATGCTGCCTTCGGCGCTCCCTATGCTCGCGGCGTACGACAGGGCAGTGCAGGCCGATCTCAACAGCCGTCGGTGGTCGGTGGCAGCGTTCGCCGCCGGCTATCTATTGTGCTGGGGGCTGTTCGCCATCGCCGCCACCTCACTGCAGTGGCTCCTGCTTCAGAGCGCAACCGTCGATCACATGGGAGTTCTGACGCATCCGCTGTCAGTCGCACTGGCACTAGGGATCGCCGGGATCTACGAGCTGACCCCCATCAAACGCACCATGCTTGGCCGGTGTCGTACCCCGATGGGCTTTCTTGCCACTGAGTGGCGCGACGGTCGGGCCGGCGCGCTGCGCATGGGGGTGGCACATGGACGGTCTTGCCTTGCCTGCTGTTGGGCCCTGATGGGTCTGTTGTTCGTGCTGGGCGTCATGAACCTGTGGTGGGTACTGGCCATCGCAGCTTTGGTCGCACTGGAGAAACTCACCCGGTCCGCACTCATCCCCCGCATCGCCGGGGTAACGCTCATCGCGGCCGCAATCGCGGTGCTGGTGATCGCGGCATCAACCTGAGGAGTCGCACATGTGGCACGTTCGTGGGTCGTACTACGAGGCATGCAACTGCAACGCCGTGTGCCCTTGTCGACGCGAGGGCGATCGTCAAGGCGGACGCTCGACCTCCGGGGAGTGCGACTTTGTTCTCTCGTGGTGGATCACCGACGGAGCGATAGACGGACGCGATTTGGCCGGCCGAAAGGTGGTGTTAGTCGGTCACTACTCCGACGATGAGCCGAGTTCACCGTGGACGGTGTCCGTGGTCGTCGACGCAGACGCGACCCCAGAGCAGGTTGCTGACATCGCCGACATCTTTCTCGGCAGACTGGGCGGAGATACCGAGCGTCAGTACGGCAGTTCGATCACAGAGGTCTTAGGCATCCATCAGGCAGACATCGATTTGGTCCATGAACGGGGTCGGTGGCGAATCGGGGTCGACAAGCGGATCGAGGTTCGATCGGTTCGCCCCGCCGAGTCTGACGGGCCTGTCACGTGTGGGATCCCCGGCCACGGGCAACCTGGCACCGAGATGGTGTCGGACGTGCTCACCGTCGACCTCGATGCGTTCCAATGGGATCTGACGTCTCGTTGTTCCTTCGAGTGCGCCTTCGACTACACGGGCTGACGCCACGCTCCAGGCGACGCGCCAGTCAAGGGGCGTTGAAGAAGCCCGACACCGTGTCGCGCAGCGCTGATCTGCCCCCCCAGATCCACGGCACATCACTCACCTCGAGCTGCGCGCCAGGGATCGCGGCGGAAAGTTCTTCAGCGGCAGCAACTGGGTGCACGTCATCACCGCGCTGAGCCAGGACGAGAACGGACGCCGTCACCGCGGCAAACGCATCCAGTGACTCGAGCACCGACTGCCGCGGAAGGTGGCGCAAGGCCCCGGCGACGCCGCTGCCCGCAAGATCGGCAGCGTGCCGCCGGGCCCAGAGCCGCACATCGCTACGGGCGCGTGCCGACTCCGGTTGCAGTGCGACAAGAGTTCGCCCCATTGCGATCGGGTCGTTCGCATCGACGGCGTCCGCGAGCGCGGTAGCCACCGCCAGCACGGTGGCGTCCCGTTCGCCATGGAGCGGCCCCGGCAGGGCGAGCACGACGCGATCGAATCGCGTCGGTTCATCGGCCAGAAGCCGCAGCAGGGCTCCGGCACCGAGCGAGACGCCGAGGGCACGCCTGGCGTCGACCGCCGCGGCGACCACACGGACGTCGTCCGCCAACCCGTCGTACGCCCAGCCTGAATCGGACGCTGGCGTAGCCGATCCACCGTGGCCACGCAGGTCGACGAACACCCGCGTGCCCTCGACTGCGCTGCCGAACGGACGGGTGTCGGCGATGCTCTGCGCTAGCCCGGGCACGAAGAGGGTCGTCGGGTCCCCTGCTCCGGTGACGACGTAGTGCAGCGACCCGACCGAACCGTCGATGGATGGCATCGCTACCAGGACGAGGTGTTGGGTGGCCGCCCGCCGGACATGCCGCGCACAGCCGGTCGAACGTCAACGAGGTACACGAGGGCAGCGACGAGCGCAGGGATCCCGAAGAACGAGAGCAGCCCGAAGAAGTACGGGAACAGGACCAGCGCTGAGACGCCGGTGATGGCGGTCCAGATCGGCTTGGTCAGCTTCCCTGCTGCGACGAAAGCCGCCCTCGGGCGGGTCAGAGCGTCGACGAAGGTGAAGATGGCGAGCGCGAAGCCTGCGAAGGACAGCAGCAGCGCGAGGTTGGTGATGAGACTCACCCCCACACGGTACGGGGTGTGGGGCGAGTCGGTGCAGGCCGGACGTCCGTGCGACTCGCGGTGAGCGACCGGAAACCAGAAGGAACCCGCCGCGCTGGAGGGGGAAAGCGCGCGGCGGGTCCCTTCGGCGCTCGAAACCCTCGAAACCTAGGTCTTCGAGCGTCAGTCCGGATCAGGCCTCGGGGTCGACCTTGGGTGCAGCGGCCTTCTTCGTGGTCTTGGCGGCGGTCTTCTTGGCGGTGGACGACTCGGCTGCCGGGGCCTTGGCCACGGGCGGCTCAGCAACGACCTGAGCCTCGTCGGATACGGCGTCCGCCCACTCCGAGCTACGGGCCTTGGTGACGACGGCCTCGCCCCGGGCGACGAGCGACTCGTACCGCTCCTGACCCTTGGCCGCCCAGAGGAGACCGGTGGCCGTGATCGAGGCGGCGTCGATCTTGCGGGGGTCGAGCTTGGTGATGTCGAGGTTGCGCGGGTCGACCTTGCTCAGGTCGAGCGACGACACGTCGATCCGCACCTCGCGGTCGCGCAGGTCGAGCGAGCTGGTGTCAACCGCAGCGAGCTTGGCCTGCAGCTCGCGAGCAGCCTGGGTCGCGGCGTCGCCGACGCCCACGAGCGCAAGGACCGGGCCGGGAACGTCGGGCAGGTCAGCCAGCGACGCGAGCGACGGGAGAGAGGACTTGGTGGGCAGCGTGGGCATGGAGTGCCTTTCGGGTTCAGCTGGCCGACTGCGGCGCAGTCGTGCGGGTGGACTTGGCGGTGGACTTCTTGGCGGTCTTCTTGGCGGTCTTCTTGGCGGTCTTCTTCGTGGTCTTCTTGGCGGTCTTCGCGGTCTTCTTCGGGGACTTCTTGGCAGTCTTCTTGGCAGTCTTCTTGGAAGGTGCCGCCGCCTTCGCGGCAGGGACAGCCCCCCCGGCACCGGCGTCGGCACCGTTCTCGACGACGAAGGAGGCGTAGATGTCGAGCAGGACGCGCTTCTGGCGCTCGCTGATCACGGTGTCCGACACGATGGCCGCCTCGACGGCCAGCGATGGGCCGCGGTCCTCGAGCAAGCCGGCCTGTACGTAGAGCTGTTCGGCCGAGATGCGGAGGGCCTTGGCCAGCTGCTGCAGGATTTCAGCGCTCGGACGCCGCAGACCACGTTCGATCTGACTGAGGTAGGGATTGGAGACACCGGCTTCTTCAGCCAGGCGTCGCAGCGAGAGCTTGGCGCCCTGGCGCTGCTCCTTGATGAACTCGCCGACGTCGGCGCCGGACGGAATGGCCGAGGACAGCGCGGAGGCCGCCGACTGGGCACTGCCGATCGCCGGTCCGAGCGAGGGGGGTCGTGGTGAGGCCATGTCCTCAGGTTAGACGTCACTGCTTGCTAAAGCAAGCGCCGCGCTAGCACCCGCTAGCGGGTGTCGGCCCCAGCAAAGAACCTGCGCCTGGCCCAGAGCGACACGTACACGAGCCCCACCAGTGCAGGAACCTCGATCAGCGGTCCGACGGTCCCAGCCAAGGCCTCGCCGGACGCAATCCCGAACGTCGCAATCGATACGGCGATGGCCAGCTCGAAGTTGTTGCCGGCCGCCGTGAAGGCCAGGGTCGCGGTGCGCGGGTAGCCGAGCCCGATCCGCGCGCCGAGCGCGAAGGAGCCGCCCCACATCACGGCGAAGTAGACCAGTAAGGGAACGGCTATGAGCAGGACGTCCCACGGCTGGTCAAGGATCGTCTCGCCCTGCAGTGCGAAGAGCACCACGATGGTGAACAGCAGGCCGTACAGCGCCAGGGGCCCGATCCTCGGCAGGAAGGACTCCTCGTACCAGACCCGCCCGCGGCGTGCCTCGCCCACGCGGCGCGTCAGGTACCCCAGGAGCAGCGGGATACCAAGGAACACAAGGACCGAGACCGCGATGTCCCAGGCCGAGACGTCGAGCTGCTCACCGGAGCCGAGGCCCAGCCACTCGGGCAGCAGCTCGAGGTAGAACCACGCCAGCACTGAGAACGCGACGATCTGGAACAGCGAGTTGATCGCCACCAGGACGGCCGCCGCCTCGCGGTCACCGCACGCGAGGTCGTTCCAGATCAGCACCATCGCGATGCACCGCGCCAGACCGACGATGATCAAACCAGTGCGGTACTCAGGCTGGTCGGCCAGGAAGACCCAAGCCAGCGTGAACATCAGCGCCGGTCCGACCAGCCAGTTGAGGACCAGTGAGCTCACCAGCATGCGACGGTCTCCGGTGACCCGGTCGAGCTCGCCGTAGCGCACCTTGGCCAGCACGGGGTACATCATCAGCAGCAGCCCCAGCGCGATCGGCAGCGAGATGTCGCCGATCGAGACCGCGTCGAGCACGTCGTTGAGGCCGGGAGCCGCACTGCCGAGCAGCAGCCCCGAAGCCATCGCGAGGCCAATCCACAGCGGAAGCCAGCGGTTGAGCGCCGAGAGCTGGTGGGCAACATCGCGCCCGGCTACGTCGGACGTGGGCGAGCTCATGGGGCCGACACCGGGTCAAGGGCGAGCACCTGGCGCAAGGCGGCCAGCTGTTCCGGGACAGCGCGGTAGTGCACCCAGGTGCCGTGTTTGCGCGAGGCGACGAGTCCGGCCTCGCGCAGCACCTTGAGGTGGTGGCTGACCGTCGGCTGACTCTTGGCGACAGGCGCGGTCAGATCGCAGGCACATACCTCTCCGGACGGTGCGGCGGCAATGATGCTCAGCAGCCGAAGGCGCACCGGGTCGGCGAGGGCCTTGAAGGCGTGGGCCAGCTGCTGGGCGGAGTCGTCGTCGAGTGGATCGACGCCCAACGGGATGCAGCAGTCGGCATCGGCCAGGAGCAGCGGGGGCGGAGGTGAGGTCGCAGGCATGCCGGGCAGTCTATCCACATCTATCGATACATCCATTGACAATCATCTATTAATCGTCCAGACTCAGGACATCGACAACCATCAATCTAAGGACGGCACATGTCGGCACTCCCCCGGGTCCAGCTCGCCCTCAACGTCTCGGACGTCGACGCAGCCGTCGACTTCTACCAGCGGCTCTTCGGTGCCGAGCCGCACAAGCGGCGGCCCGGCTACGCCAACTTCGCCTTGGACACCCCGCCGCTGAAGCTGGTGCTGATCGAGAACGCGGAGGCCGCCGGCACCCTGAACCATCTTGGGGTCGAGGTGGCCGCGACTACCGAGGTGGCCGAAGCCCAGACCCGGGTCACCGAGGCCGGCCTCGCCAGCCATACCGAGGACGCCGTCCTGTGCTGCCATGCCGTCCAGGACAAGGTGTGGGTCACCGACCCGGACGGCGCCGGGTGGGAGGTCTACACCGTGCTCGATGACAACCCCGATGCGAACCTGCTCGTGGACGAAAGCGCGTGCTGCAGTTCGTAGTGCCGGCTAGCTGAGCCGCGTCCGTCGACGCCCG
>JAHELE010000031.1 GCA_024644345.1 Actinomycetes bacterium
GTACTGACGCCGGGCGCTTCCCGATTCCCGACGGCCTCGACCTGAGTCAGTACTCAGTGGTCGATGTCTCCCTTGAGCCCCTCGACGGTGACCCGGTGCACTCCACTGACTCGGTGGTCCGAGGAGAGCTGTCCACCTGACCTCGTTAGGCTGACCAGGTGGTTTCCAGGCTCAACGCGTCATCAGAGAGCGACGCAGTCGACCCGTCAGTGGGTGGGCGCGTCCGGGCTCAGGTCGACCGTCGAGTCGGCAGAGTCGGTCGCCGCATCCTGCTGGTGAATGTTGTGGCCGAGGTCGGCATCGTGGTCACCGGGGGCCTGGTGCGGCTCACGGGATCGGGCCTCGGCTGTCCGACCTGGCCCGAGTGCACCGATGGCAGTCTTGTACCCGTCACGGCGCAGTCCGAGGGTTTCCACAAGTTCATCGAGTTCGGCAACCGACTTCTCACCTTCGCCGTACTGGTCGCCGCGGTTGCGGCCCTGCTGGTCGTGCTTGGCCCCTGGCTGGCTGGTCGCGTCAGACGGCTCGGGTGGCTCGGTGAGCCTGGGTCCGTCCGCCGACCACTCCTCGCCCTGGCAGTCGCCGTCATCATCGGAATCGTGGGTCAGGCGGTGCTGGGTGGCATCACCGTGCTGCTCGACCTGCACCCTGCCACGGTGGCCGCGCACTTCCTGCTGTCGATCACGATGGTCGGTGCCGCCTACGTCCTCTACCGTCGGTCGTCCGACCCAGCCGACCAGCCCATCGTCGTCGTCGTGGCCCGAGAACTGCGCTGGCTGGCCCGCACCCTGGTCGTGGTCTGCGTCGGCGTTCTCGTGCTGGGTACCGTCGTCACCGGATCGGGACCGCACTCAGGCGACGCAGATGCCATCACGCGTTTTCCCCTCGATGTCCGCATGATGAGCTGGCTGCATGCCGACGTCGTCCTCGTGTTCTTGGGCCTGGCCGCCGCCTTCACCTTCGCAGCCCGCCTCAGCGGCGCACCTAGGACGGCCACCCGTGCGGGGGTGGCGCTGCTCATCGCCTGCGTCCTGCAGGGGGCCATCGGCTACACCCAGTACTTCACCGGCGTCCCGGTACCCCTGGTCTCGCTGCACATGCTCGGGGCCTGTCTGGTGTGGATTGCCACCCTGGAGGTCCTGATCAGCACCAGGCAGCGAGGCAGCGTGCCTGCAGATGATGCCGCCGCGGCCCGGTCAGTCGTCGTCTCCTGAATCGGAGTCGTACTCGTTTGTCGCAGCAGGAACGCCTGCGCGGCAGGTCACCTTCATCGTGACCTCGGCATCCTTGCTCACGAAACGCACCTCAACCTCGGTCGCCGGACCGCGCTTGACCTCGCTGACGCGGAAGCCGACGGCGGGGCTCCACGAGCGCAATGTCACCGAACCCGAGCGGCAGGCAGCCACGACACTTCCGCCCCGCGAAGCCAGGGTCCGGACCACGGCAGGCTGTGAAGAGGCTGTCTGCGACGGCGATGGGCGCGGCTTGGTCGACGTCGGGGTCGGGGTCGGGGATGTCGTCGGTGTCGGCTTGTGCGTGGGGTGCTTCGTCGAGTCGTGGTGCTTCTTCTTCGACTGCGTCTTGGTGGGCTTGGGTGTCGGTTTCTCCTGATCGGGTGAGCTCGTGGCCAGACGCGCACTGACATCACTCGCGTTCAGCACCGGGACGGACGCAGGCGACACAGCGTTCCCCACCATCTGGACCGCGATCCAGCCGCTGGTGATGGCGACCGCGACGAAGACCACCCACAGTGCGACGACACCGCCTCGCTGACCCTTCATACGACAAGGGTGCCTCATGTCGAGACAGCTGTGCGCCACCGGGAGGCTACGCTCGCCCCGTGGCGCAGGTTCTGGTTATTGAGGACGACCCCGCGATCCGGACCGCCGTGCTGCGGGCACTGGACGATCTCGGGCATGCCGTCACCTCCGCGCCTGATGCGCTGTCCGGGCTGCACGCAGCGGTCGAGCAGGCCCCAGACATCGTCATTCTCGACCTCGGGCTCCCCGACCTGGACGGTTCGGAGATGCTGCGCATGCTCCGGGCGGTGAGCGACGTCCCGGTGATCGTGGCCACGGCCCGAGATGACGATCCAACCGCCGTCCGCGCCCTCAACTCGGGGGCGGACGACTTCCTTGCCAAGCCGTTCAGTGCCGAGCAGCTGGACGCACGGATCAGGGCGGTACTGCGCCGCAGCCAGGCGACAGGCTCCACCGACGACCTGATCGTCGGTGGTCTGGTGCTCTCGTCCTCGGCGAGGACCGCCAGTCTCGACGGCGTGCCCATCGAGCTGACGCCACGGGAGTTCGACCTGCTCCAGTACCTGATGGAGCGCCCCAACACCGTCGTGGGCAAACGTGAGCTGCTCACCGAGGTCTGGCGGATGGCACCGTCCGGGGCCGACAAGACGGTGGACGTGCATGTGTCCTGGCTGCGACGAAAGCTCGGCGAGACGGCCGCGGAACCTCGCTACCTGCACACCATTCGCGGCGTCGGTCTCAAACTGACGCTCCCACCGTCGGACTAGCCCGTGCGACGACGACTGCTCCTGACCATCACGGCGACGTCGGTCCTCATCCTGCTCGCCTTCCTGGTGCCACTGGCCATTCTCGTGGGCTCGGTGGCGGAGTCCCGGGCGACGTCGACGGCGGTGCTGCGGGTGCAGTCCCTGGTGCCGGTCGTTGGTCAGGCTCCGCTCCGCTCGGTCACCCTGGCCGTCGAGCTGGTGAACGCCGACGAGGGGCCTCCCGTCACCGTGTACTTCCCCGATGATGTGCAGGTGGGGGCGGACGCACCCGTCTCTGACGCGGTGAAGCTGGCCCGAACCGGACGTACGGTCGTCGTCGACACCGGGTCAGGGCGCGAGGTCGCCGTGCCGATCCTTGGACTCAAGGACGGGACCGCGGTGATCCGGGTACTGATCAGCGAGGAGCAGCTGACCGAAGGAGTGTTCCGGGCACGCATGGCGCTGCTCGGGCTCGCCGTCGTGCTGCTGCTCCTGGCGATCGCGATCGGCGACACGCTCGCCCGATCGTTCATCCGCCCGATCGTGGCGGTGGCCGACACCGCAGGGCACCTGGCATCGGGTGATCTTGATGCCCGGGTGACACCCGCGGGCCCACCCGAGACCCGCTCGGTCGCCATCGCGCTGAACCGACTCGCGGCCCGGATCATCGACCTGCTGCACGCCGAGCGGGAAGCCGTTGCCGACCTCAGTCACCGGCTGCGCACACCCGTCACCGCTCTGCGCCTGGACGTCGAGGCCCTCCCTGCAGGTGATGACCGGCAGCGGCTGGTGGACGACGTGGGATCTCTCACCCGATCGATCGACGCGGTGATCAGTGAGGCACGCAGACCCATCCGCGAGGGTGTTGACGCCAGGTGCGACGCCGTCGCCGTCGTGACGGCGCGGATCACCTTCTGGTCCGCCCTCGCCGAGGACGAGGGTCGCCGGGTCGACGTCACTCTGCCGGCCGGCCCGTTGCTGGTGGCGAGTACTGCTACGGACTTGTCGGCGACGGTAGACGCGCTGCTCGGCAACGTGTTCGCGCACACCCCCGGCGGAACCGGTTTCAGCGTCGCCCTTCGGCCGCACCCGGATGGAGCCATGCTGACGGTGGCCGACACCGGACCGGGCTGGCGTCTGGCTCACCCCGAGCAGCGCGGCCGCTCGAGCGCGGGATCGAGCGGACTCGGGCTCGACATCGCCACTCGAACCGCAGAGGCGTCCGGCGGTCGCCTCGAAAGACGGGACAGCGACGGGGGTGGTGCAGTGGTGGTCGTGACACTCGGTCGACCGGGCGACTAGCCGAACGGCAGGAGCGGGTCGAGCCCGACCATCACGAACAGCAGCGTCAGATAGGTGATCGACCAGTGGAAAAGGCGCATGGGGCGCCACTGATCTTCTGGGAGTCCGGCCAGCACCCGCCGGCGCAGGCCGACAACCGATCCGAGGAAGACCACCCCAAGAGTGACCGCCACGCCGAGGTAGAGGGCGGTGAGGTCGGCAACCGACCAGAGCACCAACGAAGCCGCCACCATGGCCAGTGAATGGCCCAGCATTCGCCTGACGACGACGCGTGGTTCTGCCACCACTGGCAGCATCGGGACGCCCGCCGCCGCGTAGTCGTCGCGGAACCTCAGTGCCAAGGCCCAGAAGTGCGGCGGCGTCCACCAGAAGACCACCCCGAAGAGCACCCACGCCGGCCAGGCGAGGCCGCCGGTGACCGCCGACCACCCGATGAGAACCGGCATGCAGCCGGCGATTCCTCCCCAGACAATGTTCGACGCGGTCCGTCGCTTCAGCCCGATCGTGTACACGAGGACGTAGAACACGATCGCGAACAACGTCAGACCGGCAGCCAGGAGATTGACCGTCAGCATGACGGCGAGCGACAGAACCCCGAGGACGAGACCGAAGATCAGGGCAGCCCTGGGGCTGACTTCCTTGGTGGCCAACGGGCGGCCACCGGTTCTGGTCATGACTCCGTCGATGTCACGGTCGACGAAGCAGTTCAGGCTGTTGGCCGACCCAGCGGCGAGGCTTCCCCCCACGAAAGTTGCCAGCACCAGCATGAGGGACGGGACCTCACCCGCTGCCAGGAACATCGTAGGAACGGTGGTGACCAGCAGCAGCTCGATGATCCGTGGCTTGGTCAGAGCGACATAGGCGCGAACCGTCGCCCCCGTCTGACGACCAGGTCGACGTCGGGTGACCGCGAGGGCGGCGGCATCGACGACGGTCACATGCACCTCTTCGCTGATCGAGATCTGCCAAAGCCGATTCGGGCCCCGGGCCGACGATCACTCTATCCCGGTAGGCTTCCGGAGAGGCGGCCCATCCCGTGTCGCCGACACTCTGTCCCCTCCGCGAGCGGCCCCGGTGATCGACGCTGTGAATGACGCTGTGAATGACGCTGTGACTCCCCCCGCCACCCCGCCTCTGGCCTGGTCCGACCTGGACCGCCGCGCCGTTGACACCTGCCGCGTGTTGGCAATGGACGCCGTCCAGAAGGCCGGCAACGGACACCCCGGAACGGCGATGAGCCTGGCACCAGCTGCCTATCTGCTCTTCCAACGCCACCTACGCCATGACCCGTCCGACCCCGACTGGATCGGTCGCGACCGATTCGTCCTCTCCATGGGCCACTCCAGTCTCACGCTCTACCTCCAGCTCTACCTGTCGGGGTACGGGCTCGAGCTTGACGACCTGAAGGCGCTGCGCACCTGGGGCAGCCGCACTCCCGGGCATCCGGAGTGGGGTCACACCCCAGGGGTCGAGACGACGACGGGTCCGCTGGGGCAGGGCCTGGCCAACGGCGTCGGCATGGCCCTGGCGCAACGTCGGGTGCGTGGACTTCTCGACCCGGACGCGCCGGCCGCCACCAGCCCGTTCGACTGGACCGTCTGGGTGCTGGCCAGCGACGGAGACATCGAGGAGGGGATCAGCGCCGAGGCATCGTCCCTGGCCGGAACCCAGCGCCTGGGACATCTCGTCGTGATCTGGGACGACAACCGGATCTCCATTGAGGACGACACCCAGATCGCCTTCACCGAGGATGTGAGCGCCCGCTACCGGGCCTACGGGTGGGGCGTCATCGAGGTCGAGCTTGCTCCCGACGGCGATATCGACGTCGCAGCACTGGACGCCGCTCTTACCGCTGCGAGAGCCGACCTCGACCGTCCCACCTTCATCCGACTGCGCAGCCAGATCGCGTGGCCGGCGCCGCATGCGGCCAACACCGGTGCAGCTCACGGGTCGGCCCTGGGTGCCGACGAGGTGGCCGCGACCAAGCGGGTGCTGGGTTTTGCCGAAGATGTGTCCTTTCCGAACGATCCAGACGTACTGGAGCACGCCCGGGCGGTGTCGGCCCGTGGATCCGAGCTGCACCGGTCGTGGGGCGAGCGATATGACGCCTGGGCGGCCGCCGAGCCCGACCGTGCCGCGCTCCTGGAGCGCCTCGAGAAGGGGCAGCTGCCGGACGACTGGCAGGTCCAGCTACCGAGCTTCGACATCGGCGCGTCGATCGCGACCCGCTCCGCGTCCGGGAAGGTCCTGGCCTCCCTGGCCGACGTGCTGCCCGAGCTGTGGGGAGGCTCGGCAGACCTGGCCGGCTCGAACAACACCGCCATGCCGGGACAGCCCTCGGCGCTGCCTCTCGACCGACAAACGGCAACCTGGTCCGGTCACCCCTACGGACGGAACCTGCACTTCGGGGTCCGTGAGCACGGCATGGGGGCGATCGCCAACGGGATCGCTCTCGAGGGACACACCCGTCCCTACGTGGGCACCTTCCTGGTCTTCAGCGACTACATGCGGCCGTCGGTGCGGATGGCCGCCCTGATGGGTCTGTCCACCATCTATGTGTGGACGCACGACTCGATCGGACTGGGTGAGGACGGACCGACCCATCAGCCGGTGGAGCACCTGGCCGCCCTGCGGGCGATCCCCGGGCTCTCGGTCGTCCGACCGGCCGATGCCAACGAGACCGTGGCCGCCTGGGCCGCCACCCTCGAGAGCCGCTCGGGACCGGTGGCCCTCGCACTCACCCGACAGGGCGTGCCCGTCCTGGCGGGCACCGCCGAGGGTGCCGCGACAGGCACCGCCCGCGGCGCCTATGTGCTGCAGGACAGCGCGGCAGCCGGCGAGGCTCCCGACGTCCTGCTGATGGCGACCGGGTCGGAGGTCCAGCTGGCGGTAGCGGCCGCTGACGCCCTCACATCCGACGGCGTCACGGTCCGCGTCGTGTCGATGCCGTGCCTTGAGTGGTTCGACCGGCAACCCCCCGAGTACCAGGAGGCCACCCTGCCGCACCGGGTCCGGGCCAGGGTGGCCGTCGAGGCAGGATCTCGTCTCTCGTGGTGGCGCCTGGTCGGCGACAGCGGCCGCGTCGTCGGGCTCGACCACTATGGGGCATCAGCTGACCAGGCGACCCTCTTCCGCGAGTTCGGCATCACCAGCGAAGCGGTTGTCTTGGCCGCGCGTGAGTCGCTGGCTGCGGCGAGGGAGTGATCCACCGATGACAGCGCTACAGGACCTCGCCGCCTCCGGTGTCTCTGTCTGGCTCGACGACCTTGGCCGCGACCGGCTCACGAGCGGCGGACTGCAGCAGCTCGTGAGCGACGGGGTCGTGGGGGTCACGACCAACCCGTCCATCTTCGCGTCGGCGGTGTCACAAGGTGACGCCTACGCCGCCCAAATGGCAGAGCTCACCGACGCCACGCCTGCAGATGCGCTCCATGCCCTCATGGTCACCGACGTCCGCGGTGCCTGTGACGTCCTGTCCACGACCTTCGAGCAGTCGAGCGCGGTCGATGGTCGGGTGTCGTTCGAGGTCGACCCGCGGCTCGCACACGACACGAAGAGCACGCTCGCGGCCGCCGGCGACGTCTGGGCGGATGTGGACCGACCCAATCTCATGGTGAAGATCCCGGCGACGCTGGAGGGCCTGCCCGCCATCACGGCAGCCATTGCCGAGGGGATCAGCGTCAATGTGACGTTGATCTTCGGCGTCGATCGCTACGCCGATGTCCAGGACGCATGGCTCGCCGGACTCGAGGACGCTCATGCCCAGGGTCACGACCTCAGCGCCATCGGCTCGGTCGCCTCGTTCTTCGTCAGCCGCCTCGACACCGCGGTCGACCGCCGACTCGATGCGATGGCTGACGCCGGCGATCTCGACGCAGGTACACACCGCAGGCTGCGCGGGCGCGCGGCCGTCGCCAATGCCCGGCGGGCCTACCGTCAGTACCAGCGAATGCTGCAGACACCGCGCTGGCTCAGCCTGGCAGCGGCCGGCGCGCAGCCCCAGCGCCCCCTGTGGGCCTCAACCAGCACCAAGGACCCCACCTTCTCGCCCACGCGCTACGTCGACGAGCTGGTGGCTCCGCAGACGGTGAACACCATGCCTGCCGCGACGCTGGACGCAGTGGCCGACTCGTCTGCCCCCCGCCCGGTGTCGATCAGCATCACCGACGAGGCCGAAGCAGCCGATGTCGGCCTCTTCGCCGATCTCGCCGCAGTCGGGATCGACTACCACCAGGTGGTGTCAGACCTCGAGGAGGCCGGCGTGCGCTCCTTCAGCGATGCCTGGGGCACCCTGCTCGAACTGGTGGAGCAGGCTCAGACCGAGGGGAACTAGGCGTCGCCGCGGAGCTTGGCCAACGCCTCGGCGAGGATCGCCTCGCCATCGGCGTCGGAGCGGCGCTCTTTCACGTACGCCAGGTGCGTCTTGTAGGGCTCGTTCTTCGGAGCTGACGGCGGAGTCTCTCGATCCTGGCCGGCCGGCAAGCCACACCGAGGACAGTCCCACGTGTCGGGGATGTCGGCCTCGTCGGCAAAGCTCGGGCGCGACTCGTGCGCGTTCGCGCACCAGTAGCTGATGCGACGTCGAGGGGCTGGTTCGCCACGCTCTGCTTCTCCCATGGGGCCGGCTCCTACCCGACTCCCGCGAATGGCGCTGCCACCAGCCATCTGCTCACCGCCTCCAGTCGTCAGTCATGTCGAGTACTTCCCGCAGTCGAGCTCGTTCGATCACAGCAAGAGGCCCAGTCCGACGATGCAGGCGAACCAGACGATCCCAGCCGCAATGGTCATGCGGTCGAGGTTTCGCTCTACCACGTTCGAACCGCCCAGAGACGTGGACATGCCACCACCGAACATGTCGGACAGCCCACCACCCTTGCCCTTGTGCAGGAGGATGAGAGCCAGAAGCGCAATGCTCATCAGGTTGACGATGACCAAGAGGCCGATCTCAATCGGTGACACCGAAGAACTCCTCCAACGGGGGTGGGGCGCTACAAGGATAGGCATGCGAGGCCGCAGACGGGGGTATGGCCCCCCAACTCACCCCGATCCAGCGTCGGTGAGTCGGTATCTGGTGATGCCGACGAACTCCTCGGCGACCAGGCTGGCTCCGCCCACCAGTGCCCCATCAACATCGGGCTGCTCCATGATTCCGGCGGCGTTGGCTGCCTTCACCGACCCTCCGTAGAGCACCCGGATGGTCCCCCCGACATCAGCTCCGTGCTCACGAGCAACCCACGACCGGATGGCTCCGCACACCTCCTGGGCGTCTTCGGGCGTCGCCACCTCACCGGTGCCAATGGCCCACACCGGCTCGTAGGCAATCACCGCGGACGCCAGGTCGTCGACTCCGTCGAGTGACCCCTTCAGCTGCTCCAGCACGTAAGGCACGTGCTCTGCAGCCTGCCTCACGGCCAGCGCCTCCCCCACGCAGACGATGGGCGTCATGCCGCTCTTTCGGGCCGCCCTGGCTTTGGCTGCCACCAGTGCATCATCCTCACCGTGGTACTGCCGGCGCTCGGAGTGCCCCACCGTCACATAGCCGCAGCCGAGCTTGGCGAGCATGGATGCTGCCACCTCGCCGGTGTATGCCCCTCCGTCGTGCACCGACACGTCCTGGGCGCCGTACCCGATCTTGAGATGGTCGGCGTCGATCAGGGTCTGCACCGATCTGATGTCGGTGAACGGGGGCAGCACGACGACCTCGACCGCATCGAGGTCGTCCTCGCTCAGGCGAAACGCCAGGTCTTGCACCAGATGCATGGCCTCGAAGTGGTTGAGGTTCATCTTCCAGTTGCCAGCCATCAGCGGCATGCGTCCTGCTGGCTCTGCGGCCTTGGTCATCAGGTGGTTCCACCCTCTCCGGTGGTGTCGTCGAGAACAGCGATCCCCGGAAGCTGTCGCCCCTCCAGGTACTCAAGACTGGCGCCACCGCCGGTGGAGATGTGACCGAAAGCGTCCTCATCGAACCCGAGGGTTCGGACTGCTGCGGCCGAGTCGCCACCCCCTACGACGGTGAAGCCCGCTGAGTCGACCAGGGCCTGCGCCACGGCGCGGGTGCCAGCGGCGAACGCAGGAAACTCGAAGACTCCCATGGGCCCGTTCCAGAAGATCGTCTGGGCATCCGCCAACGCTGCGGCGAAGTCGCGTTGCGCCTGCGGTCCGATGTCGAGGCCCATCGCATCAGCGGGAATCGCTGCCGCGTCGACCACACTCGCGTGTGCGTCGGCGGCGAATCGATCGCCGATCACGATGTCGCACGGAAGCACGATCTCAACACCTCGCTCGGTCGCCTTCGACAGCAGGCCCCGCACTGTGTCGACCTGATCGCCCTCGAGCAGCGACGTCCCCGTTCCATGTCCCTTCGCTGCAAGAAACGTGTAGACCATTCCGCCACCGACCAGGATCCGGTCGACCCGGTCGAGCAGGTGAGAGATGACCCCCAGCTTGTCGCTGACCTTTGACCCACCCAGGACGACGGCGTAGGGGCGCTGCGGATCGTCGGTCAACCGGGTGAGCACGCTCATCTCGGCGTCCACCAGTCGGCCCGCGTAGGAAGGCCGACGGCGCGCGATGTCGAAAACACTGGCCTGTTCGCGATGAACGACACCGAAACCGTCGCTCACGAAGGCATCACATAGCCGCGCATAGTCGTCGGCAAGGGCGGCTCGGTCACCATCGGCCTTGCTCGTCTCACGAGGGTCGAATCGCACGTTCTCGAGCACCAGAACCGTGCCAGGCGCCAGTCCGTCGACAGCAGATTCAACCTGTGGCCCCGATGACGCCGAGACAAATGCCACAGAGGCCCCCAGTACCTCACCGAGTCGGGCAGCCACGGGAGCGAGAGACAGCTCCGGCCGGATCTCACCCTTCGGCCGACCGAGATGGGCGGCCACGACGACCTTGGCCCCCGCGTCGGCGAGCTCGGTGATCGTCGGGATGCTGGCTCTGATCCGACCGTCGTCGCTGATCCCGCCGTCGTCGAGAGGCACATTGAGGTCGGACCGAACGAGGACTCGAGCCCCCGCGACCCCACCCTGCCTCGACAGCAGGGCGTCCAAGGAACGCACGATGGACTAGAGGCTCTGGCCGACGTAGTCGACGAGGTCGATCAAGCGGTTGGAGTAGCCCCATTCGTTGTCGTACCAGCCCACGACCTTGAGCAAGGATCCCGACGCGTTGGTCAACTGTGCGTCGAAGATGCAAGAGGACGGATCGGTGACGATGTCGGACGACACGATCGGGTCTTCGGTGTAGCTGAGGATCCCGGCCAGGGGGCCCTCCGCAGCCGCCTTCATCAGGGCGTTGACCTCATCTTTGGTGACCTCGCGGCTCAGCTGAACCGTCAGGTCGGTGGCTGATCCGGTCGGCAGCGGCACTCGCATGGAGTAGCCGTCGAGCTTGCCCTTGAGATCGGGAAGGACCAGACCGATCGCCTTGGCGGCCCCTGTCGAGGTCGGAATCATGTTGATGGCGGCAGCTCGGGCGCGTCGAAGGTCACTGTGCGGGAAGTCCAGGATCTTCTGGTCGTTCGTGTAGGCGTGGATCGTCGTCATGAGACCACGTTCGATCCCATAGGCGTCACGGAGCACCATGGCCATGGGCGCCAGACAGTTTGTCGTGCACGACGCGTTCGAGATAACGGTGTGCCGCGCCGGGTCGTAGTCGGTTTCGTTGACCCCCATCACCACGGTGACGTCCTCGTTCTTGGCCGGGGCCGAGATGATCACCTTCTTGGCACCGGCGCTCACGTGCGCTTTGGCCTTGGTCGCGTCGGTGAAGTGCCCGGTCGACTCGATCACGATGTCGGCCCCGAGATCTGCCCACGGCAGGGCTGCAGGGTCGGTTTCCTTCGAGATCGGGATGCGACGCCCGTCGATCGTGATCCCGTTGTCGTCGGAGGTCACGGTGCCGGGAAAGCGCCCAAGCGTCGAGTCGTACTTGGTGAGGTGGGCCAGGGTCTTGGTGTCGGTCAGGTCATTGATGCCGACGATCTCAATATCGGACCCCTGCGCGACCAACGCCCGGTAGAAGTTTCGGCCGATGCGACCGAACCCATTGATTCCGACCCGAATGCTCACGTGAACTCCCTCGTGCGACCTTGAACTTCTTGGGCTCTTCCGACCCTACAGGCGGAGCATGTCAGCGGTGACGTTCGCCTCGGTGCCCTCGATGCCGAGCTCGGTGGCGCGCTTGTCGGCCATGGCGAGCAGCCGCCGGATGCGCCCGGCGATGGCGTCCTTGGTGAGGGGTGGGTCGGCGAGCGCGCCGAGCTCTTCCAGACTTGCCTGCTTGTGCTCGAGCCGGAGGCGCCCCGCAACTGCGAGGTGCTCTGGAACGTCGTCAGCGAGGATCTCCAGCGCCCGTTCGACGCGTGCGCCGGCTGCCACTGCGGCCCGGGCCGAACGGCGGAGGTTGGCGTCATCGAAGTTGGCCAGCCGGTTGGCGGTGGCCCGCACCTCTCGACGCATCCGCCGGTCCTCCCACGCCAGGACACTGTCGTGGGCACCGAGGCGCGTGAGCATCGCACTGATCGCATCACCGTCGCGGATGACCACCCGGTCGACGCCCCGCACTTCGCGCGCCTTGGACGAGATACCGAGCCTCCTGGCCGCGCCAACCAGGGCGAGGGCAGCCTCAGGTCCGGGACAGGTGATCTCCAGCGCCGACGAGCGGCCGGGCTCGGTCAGCGACCCATGCGCCAGGAACGCGCCTCGCCACGCTGACTCGGCGTCACACAGGGCGCCCGAGACAACTGGCGGCGGAAGCCCCCGGACCGGACGCCCCCGGCCGTCGACGAGTCCGGTCTGCCGGGCGAGGGCGTCGCCGTCCTTGACGATGCGAACCACGTAGCGAGTGCCCTTGCGCAGCCCACCCGCGGCCAGCACGGCCACATCACTGGAATGTCCGTAGACCTCCGAGATGTCTTTTCGCAGCCGTCGGGCGGCGGCTCCGGTGTCGAGCTCGGCCTCGAGCACGATGTGTCCGCTGACGATGTGCAGGCCGCTGGCCAGTCGGAGAAGGGCCGACACCTCTGCCTTGCGGCAGCACGGCTTGGTGACAGTCAGCCTGGCGAGCTCGTCCTTCACCTGGGCGGTCATGGCCATGAGCGGCATCCTCTCACCCCGCTGGCCGGGACGGGGGCGTAGGGGCGGAAACAACGGCCTCCAGGGCTGCCGCCAGAGTCTTCGGGTCGTGGCGCGGCAGACCAGATTCGCTGCGCACGTCAGCGAGGACCACCATCGCCCCGAGTGCCGCTGCGGCGGTCTGGAGCGCGGCGAGATCGGGTACCGAGCCGGCGTCGGCGAGGACCACGTCGAGCGTGAGCTCGGGGGCTTGCCGACGCAGCACCTCGAGATAGGACTCGGGGGTGAAACCGGACGTCTCGCCGGGCTGGGGCTCGAGGTTGACGATCACCATCCGGCGCGCTGTCGTACGGGTCAGCGCATCGGCCAGCTCGGGCACCAGCAGGTGCGGGATGACACTGGTGAACCACGACCCCGGGCCCAGGACGACCCAATCGGCCGCATCGATGGCCGCCACTGCCTCGGGGCAGGCGGGCGGTTGAGTGGGTGAGAGCGCCACCTCCACGATGCGTCCCTGGGTGGTCGCGACGGCCACCTGACCCCGCACGATGCCGCGCGAGCCGTCGATCTCCTCCACCGTCGCCTCTATCTCGAGCGGGACGGTCGACATGGGAAGGACGCGCCCGGTTGCCTTGAGCAGACGCCCGACCCAGTCCAAGCCCTGCACCGGGTCGTCGGAGGCGAGCTCCCACAGGGCCACGATCAGCAAGTTCCCCACGCTGTGCCCCGCGAGATCACCGGGTCCGGCGAACCGATGCTGTACTACCTGGCTCCAGGTCCTGCCCCACTCGTCGTCCTCGCAGAGCGCGGCCAGCGCCATCCGAAGATCACCCGGAGGGAGCACGCCGAGCTCGCGGCGTAGTCGACCGCTGGAGCCACCGTCATCTGCGACGGTCACCACGGCCGTCACATCCGAGGTTACGCGGCGCCAGGCCGCCAACGACGCCGCCAGCCCGTGACCGCCACCCAGGGCCACCACGGCCGGTCCCGTGCGCTGGTCCCCCGCAGGCTCAGGCCCCACGGGCCCCTGCGGGCTACTCACGCCCAAGATCCCGGTGGACGACGCGGATCGACACCTCTTCGGACGCCAACCCACGTGCCAACGCCGAGGCCATCGCCACACTGCGGTGCTGTCCCCCGGTGCAGCCCAGCGCCACGGTCGCATACCGCTTGTTCTCTGACTGGTAGCCCGACAGGGCCACCCGCAGGCTCGCCTCGAACGACTCGAGGAACAGGGCCGCACCTGGCTGACCCAGGACGTACTCGGACACTGAACGGTCCTGACCGGTCAGCGGCCGCAGCTCGGGAACCCAGTAGGGGTTGGGCAGAAATCGGCAGTCTGCGACGAAGTCCGCATCGACCGGCAGACCATACTTGAAGCCGAACGACATGACCGTGATCTGGACGGGTCGACTGCCACCGTGGCCCAGCGCCGTCTCGATCCGGGTCCGCAGCTGGTGGACGTTGAACTGTGAGGTGTCGACCAGCAGATCGGCGGACTCACGCAGCGAACCAAGCAGTTCCCGCTCGGCGGTGATGCCGTCCACCAACCGTCCATCTCCCTGCAGGGGGTGCGGACGCCGGGACGCTTCGAATCGTCTGACGAGGGTCTCATCGTCGGCCTCGAGGAACACCAGACGAGGCACGATGCCGAACCCCCGAACCGTCTGCAACGCCGACTGAAGATCGCCGAAGAACTCACCACCGCGCACGTCGGCCACCGCGGCGATCCGGAGCGATGGATGTGGGGCGTCCGAGGAGACGGCGACTGCTCGACCCTGGCGTGCGAGCTCGACCATCCGCGGCAGCAGCGATGGGGGCATGTTGTCGACCACGAACCAACCGAGGTCCTCAAGGGCGTTGGCCGCCGTGCTCCGCCCGGCACCCGACATCCCGGTGAGAACCAGTACCTCGGGCTGGTCAAGAGGCGCCGCACCCGGCTCTTCGGGGCGATCAGACTCGCTCGGGGTGTTGGCCACCGTGCCATTGTGGCGCACGGCCCCGGGGTCACACGCTCAGTCGCCCAGAATCTCGCCGGTCCCGGTGTCGACCCCCGAAGGCGGACGGTGCCCAGCCAGAGCCTCGTGGATGGTTGCGGCCAGGCCGGGACCGATGCCCGACACCTCCTGCAGCGCCAAGGCGTCGGCGGCTTTGACGTTTCGCAGGGAGCCGAAATGTCGCAGCAAAGCCTTCTTGCGGGAGGGGCCAAGCCCAGGAATCGCGTCCAGCGCGCTGGCCGTCGTGGCACGACCCCGCCGCTGGCGCTGGTAGGCAATCGCGAAGCGGTGCGCCTCGTCACGCACCCGCTGGAGAAGGAACAACCCCTGTGACCCGCGCGACAGGATGTTCGGCTGGTCGTCCCCTGCGACCCAGACCTCTTCGAGACGTTTGGCGAGCCCCACGACGGTGATGTCGGTAATTCCCAGTTCGGTCACGGCGTCGGCCGCAGCGGCCGCCTGCACCGGTCCACCGTCGACCACGACCAGCTGGGGTCGGTAGGCGAACCGCTTGGGTCGCCCACTCTCGTCGTCGGTATCGGCACTGCGGTCCTCGATCAGCCGCCGAAACCGTCGTCCGACCACCTCTGCCATCGCAGCAGGGTCGTCACCGCCCTGGGCCTTGACCGAGAACCGTCGGTAGTCACTGGTGCGTGGCATGCCGTCCTCGAACACCACCATCGACGCAACGGGGTCAGTGCCCGCCAGGTGCGAGATGTCGAAGCACTCGATTCGGAGCGGCGCCTCGGCAAGTCCCAGTGCGTCCTGCAGCTCTTCGAGGGCCACCGCCCTGGCGGTGAGATCCCCCGATCGGCGGACCTTGTGGAGCGCGAGGGCGTGCGAGGCGTTCTGCTGCACCGTCTCCATCAGGGCGCGCTTGTCTCCCCGAACGGGGCGACGCACGTCGACCCGAGCGGCTCGCTGCTCGGAGAGCCAGTCGCTGACGAGGGCGGGGTCGGTCGGTTCGACGCCGGTGAGGACCTCACGAGGGATCGACTCGGGGACGAGCTCGCCGTAGAGGTACATCAGGAACTGCTCCATGAGCGCCGAGCCGTCCACGTCGGCGACCTTCTCAGTTACCGTCCCCCGCTGCCCGCGCACTCGACCGCTGCGCACATGGAAGACGTGGAAGGCGGCCTCGAGCTCGTCCTCGACCATCGCGATGACGTCGGCATCGGTGTCGTCCGGCAACACGATGGTGTTCCGCTCGAGGGCTCGTTCCAGCGCCTTGATGTCGTCCCTCATCCGCGCGGCCCGCTCGTACTCCTGGTCGGCGGCCGCTGCCTGCATCTCGCGCTGTCGATCCTTGAGGAAGCGGGCGGTGTCACCCGCGAGGAAGGCGCACAGGTCGTCGACCAGCGCCCGGTGGTCGTCCGCGGAGATCCGCTCCACGCAGGGGGCCGTGCACTTGTCGATGTACCCCAGCAGACAGGGACGCCCCATCTGCCCGGCCCGCTTGAACACACCACTGCTGCATGACCGGATCGGGAAGACCCGAAGCAGCTGGTCGAGCGTCTCGCGGATGGCCCACGCATGCGAGTACGGCCCGAAGTAACGGACACCCTTGCGCTTGGAGCCCCGCATCACCTGTGCTCGCGGGAACTCCTCCCCCACGCTGACCGCCAGGAAGGGGTAGCTCTTGTCGTCCCGGTACTTGATGTTGAACCGTGGGTCGAACTCTTTGATCCACGCGTACTCGAGCTGGAGCGCCTCGACTTCGGTGGCGACCACGGTCCACGTGACCGACGACGCCGACCAGACCATCGAGCGCGTACGAGGGTGCAGCGCATCGGGATCCTGGAAGTACTGCCCCAGCCGGCTACGGAGGCTCTTCGCCTTCCCCACGTAGACCACGCGGTCATCCGCGTCGAGGAAGCGGTACACCCCTGGTCGGTCGGGGATGCTTCCGGGGGCCGGACGGTAGAGCGTTGGGTCCATGGCGATGCGCTACGCGCGGACGACCTGGTCACCGTCGACGGCGACCTGCACGGGAGGCAGTGGCGCGGGAGCGGGGCCCGCCACCACCGCACCATCCTCGATGGAAAACATGGAACCGTGGCACGGACAGTTGATCGTGCCGTTTGCCACCTCGCTGACCGGACACCCGGCGTGGGTGCAGATCGATGAGAAGGCCACGAACTCGCCGGCCTTCGGCTGGGTCACGACCACCTCGGGATCGCTGAGCACGACTCCGCCGCCCTCAGGTACATCGGCCGTGGCCACCAGTGCCTCGGAAGTGGCCCCAGCACCCTGGCCGCCGCTGTTGTCCGAAGTGGGACTCACGGGGCCTTCGGTGGTGCCACCAGCGGTTGGTTGATCCGACCCGCAGGCGGCCAGTGCTGGGCCGGCAACGACGACCGCGCCGGTGACGGCTGCTCCTCGCAGGACCGTGCGGCGACCGATGGCGGGGTTCAACTTCATGCGGGCTCCCAGTTCCAGACGGCGTAGGGCCCCGGCACATGACCCGGGATGCCCATTCATGGTCAGCCTACGTCCTGCCGACGACAGGGTCGGACCCACAACCCCGATGACCGAAGACCCTGGGCAGGCAGGGAAACGAGCGTCACGATGAGGGTAGGACGAGAGACTGCGGAGGTGTTGTCATGACCGCCACCCAACAGACCACGGACCGCCAGCTCTCCGGGCAGTGGGTGTTCCGTTCGTGGATCTCGATTGCATTCATCCCTGTGTTCTTCGTCGCGGCCTTCATCGCGGGATATCTCATCTACAGCGCCTTCGGCTATCTGCCGGAGAACATGGATGCGCCCGCCTGGGTCGAGCTGCTCGTCGGAGTCGTCGCCTTGTCTCTCTTCCTGGTGCCGTGCGCAGGTGCGGTCGGCTACGGATGGATCGCCAACAAGGCACACGACCGGCGCGGCCTGGTGCCACTCGTCATCGGCGCACTGCTCGGCACCTGGATGACCGTGGTCAGTGTGATCACGGTCGTCTCGGCGATCCTGGACTCCCCCGTCTAGCACGGGAGCATCGTTGATGCCGGAGTCAGCGTGCCTTGGCCCGCGTTCGACGCGCCTTGCGCTTCTCCGGCGTGACGATCGTGGCCAGGAACGACCCGGTGTGGCTGTCACTGACTGCGGCCACCTGCTCGGGCGTGCCCTCGGCCACGATCTGGCCGCCTCCTGAGCCTCCCTCGGGGCCGAGGTCGATCAGCCAGTCGGCTGTCTTGATGACATCAAGGTTGTGCTCGATCACGATCACCGAGTTGCCGGCATCGACCAGTCGTCCCAGGACTCCGAGCAGCTTGCGGATGTCCTCGAAGTGCAGTCCCGTCGTCGGCTCGTCCAGGACGTAGACCGTGCGACCAGTCGACCGCTTCTGCAGCTCGGCTGCGAGCTTGACCCGCTGGGCCTCGCCGCCGGACAACGTCGGTGCGGGCTGCCCGAGGCGCACGTAGCCAAGGCCCACGTCGGTGAGGGTCTGCAGGTGGCGGGCGATCGCCGGTATGGCGGCGAAGAACTCCAGCCCCTCTTCGATCGGCATGTCGAGGACTTCGGCGATGGTCTTGCCCTTGAAGTGCACCTCGAGTGTCTCGCGGTTGTACCGAGCGCCGTGACACACCTCGCACGGCACGTAGACGTCCGGCAGGAAGTTCATCTCGATCTTGATCGTGCCGTCGCCGGTGCAGGCCTCGCACCGGCCACCTTTGACGTTGAACGAGAACCGGCCCGGTTGGTATCCACGGACCTTCGACTCGGGGCTGTTCGCAAAGAGCTTGCGCACATGGTCGAAGACGCCGGTGTACGTGGCCGGGTTGGAGCGCGGCGTCCGCCCGATCGGACTCTGGTCGACGTGGACCACCTTGTCGATGTGCTCGAGCCCGGTGACCTTCGTGTGCCGACCGGGGACCGTACGGGCCGAGTAGACATGTCGGGCCAAAGACGCGTAGAGGATGTCGTTGACGAGTGTGGACTTGCCCGATCCGCTGACTCCGGTGACCGCGGTGAGCACGCCGAGCGGGAAGGACACCGTGACGTCTTGCAGGTTGTTCTCACGCGCACCGTGCACCAGGATCTCGCGCCCCGGCGTCAGAGGGCGCCGGACCGCCGGCGTCTCGATCTCGAGCCGGCGGCCAAGATAGGCCCCGGTCATCGAGTCGCCACTCGAGAGCAGGTCGTCGACTGTGCCTGAGACCACGACCTGTCCCCCGTGCTCGCCTGCGCCTGGCCCGATGTCGACTACCCAGTCGGCCGCCCGAATCGTGTCTTCGTCGTGCTCCACAACGATCAGCGTGTTGCCGAGGTCGCGAAGCCGGATCAAGGTCTCGATCAGGCGATGGTTGTCGCGCTGGTGCAGTCCGATGCTCGGCTCGTCGAGGACGTAGAGCACCCCGACCAGCCCGGAACCGATCTGCGTGGCCAACCGGATGCGCTGTGCCTCCCCTCCGGCCAACGTGCCGGCCGCGCGGTCGAGGGTGAGGTAGTGCAGGCCGACGTCGATCAGGAACCGGAGCCGTTCGTTGACCTCTTTCAGCACTCGCAGGGCGATCTGCTCCTCGCGAGCCGACAGCTCAAGCGTCAGGAGAAAGTCGGCGGCGTCGCCGATCGGCAGGGCAGCGACCTCCGCGATCGAACGACCCCCCAAAGTGACGGCAAGGGCGATCGGCTTGAGCCGAGCACCACCACATGCGGCACATGGGATCTGCCGCATGTAGCCCTCGAAGCGCTCGCGCGAGGTATCGGTCTCAGCCTCTGCATGTCTGCGCTTGACGTATGGGACGACGCCTTCGAACGTCGCGTAGTACGAACGCTGACGCCCGTACCGGTTGCGGTAACGAACGTGCACCTGCTCGTCGACGCCATGAAGCACGGCACGGCGCACCTTGATCGGCAGCTTGCCGAACGGTTTGTCGATGTCGAAACCCATCTCGTCGGCGAGCGACTCAAGAAGCCGCGTGAAGTACTGGCTCGTGTGGGCTCCCGTCCACGGAGAGATCGCCCCCTCGGCGAGCGATTTCCCGGGGTCGGGGACGAGAAGCTCCTCGTCCACCTCCATCTGGGTGCCGAGCCCGTGGCAGTCGGGGCAGGCGCCGTACGGACTGTTGAAGGAGAACGACCGTGGCTCGAGCTCGTCGAACGACAGGCCGTCCCGGGTGCAGGCGAGGTGCTCGGAGAACGTTCGCTCTCGTTCGGGGTGGTCATCTGCCAGGTCGACGAAGTCAAGGACGACGAGGCCACCCGCCAGACCAAGTGCGGTCTCGACCGAGTCGGTCAACCGCTGCTTGGACGAGGGTTTGACGGCCAGCCGGTCGACCACGACCTCGATGGTGTGCTTCTTCTGCTTGTTCAGCTTCGGTACCTCGCCGAGCGGGTACACGGCGCCGTTGACCCGGACGCGCGCGTAGCCCTGCGCCTGCAGCTGGCGGAAGAGATCGAGATACTCACCCTTGCGCCCGCGGGCCACGGGAGCGAGCACTTGGAAGCGGGACCCCGGCTCGAGCGCAAGCACCTGATCGACGATTTGTTGTGGTGTCTGCCTGGCGATCGGGTCGCCGCAGACCGGGCAGTGCGGATGCCCGATCCGGGCATAGAGCAGCCGAAGGTAGTCGTACACCTCGGTGATGGTGCCCACCGTCGACCGGGGGTTTCGGGAGGTCGACTTCTGGTCGATCGACACCGCTGGGGACAGGCCCTCGATGAAGTCGACATCCGGCTTGTCCATCTGCCCGAGGAACTGACGGGCGTAGGCCGAAAGACTCTCGACGTAACGACGCTGGCCCTCGGCAAAGATGGTGTCGAAAGCCAGGCTGGACTTTCCCGACCCCGACAGGCCAGTGAAGACGATCAGCGCATCTCGGGGCAGGTCGAGGGACACGTCCTTGAGGTTGTGCTCGCGTGCTCCGCGCACCACTAGCCGGTCAACCACGCGTCATCCTCATCAGTCGGACAGGTACTTGGGGTCCACCGCCCTGGTGGACTCCGTCAGCCTAACCAGTTGGACCGACAGGTTCTTCCTGAAGGCCGGCGCCCGACGGGTACCGTCAGACCATGACGTCCGGAGCGAGCATCGCCGTCCCCCTCACCCACCTGACCGAGCTGGAGACAGCCGAGGCGTGCCTGCGGGCTGATCTGACTGGAAGAGACCAGGAGTGGGCTGCGACCGCCTCCGGACTCCCCGACTGGTCGCGGGCCCAGCTGGTCGGCCACCTGGCCGGCAGTGCCCGCGGTCTGATCAACCTCTGCGAGTGGGCCTCCACCGGTGACGAGACACCCATGTACGTTTCGCAGGAAGCACGTGCCGCCGAGATCGACCGTCTCGCCGCACTGCCGTGGGACGACCTCACCGCTGAGGTCGAGTCGGCCGGTGCCGCACTGTCGCACCGCCTCACCACCCTCACCGAGCCGCTAGCTGCCCGAACGCTTCGGCTCGGCTCGGGAGCGCCGGTCAGGGCCGCCGACCTGGCGGCAGTGCGGATCCGTGAGATCGAGATCCACCGGGTCGACCTGGCCGCCGAGTACCAGCCGGTCGACTGGTCGACCACATTCACCCTTCGCACCCTGGGCCAGCTGGCACCGTTCTTCCGCGAGCAACGTGAGGTCCCCGCTCAGGTGCTGCGCAGCGTCGATT
Source organism: Actinomycetes bacterium (assembly GCA_024644345.1). GTDB lineage: Bacteria > Actinomycetota > Actinomycetes > JAHEKZ01 > JAHEKZ01 > JAHEKZ01. Next base: position 21,471 of record JAHELE010000031.1, read on the forward strand.
CGGGCCGATGTTGGGAGGTCGGCACCACCGGACCCGACCTGTTGGGTACCGAGTCCGACCTGCTGGCCTGGCTGCTCGGGCGTCCCCACGGCCCGCTGCGCACGTCGGACGACAGCGCGGTTGCGTCCGCGCCGCGATGGGTCTAGCACCAATCCCTCGAACCGGTCACTACCAGAGGAGGCGCTGTGCCGTACACCGGAGATGTCACCGTCGGAGGCCCGGCCCACGTACGGGAGCTTCCCGAGCTGATCGTCAGCAAGGTGTCCGTCGGACCGTACGACAACAACAGCTATCTCCTCCGATGCCGACGGTCCGGTGCGCAGCTGCTGATTGACGCCGCCGCCGACCCGGAGGTCCTGATCGAGTTGGTGGGCCCGGGAGGTCTTGACACGATCGTGACCACGCATTGCCACGCTGACCACTGGCAGGCTCTCCCGGCTCTGGTCGACGTAACCGGGGCCACCACCGTGTCCCATCCGCTGGACGCATCCGAGCTGCCTGTCACCGTTGACCTGCTAGTCGAGAACGCCGATGCCATATCTGTCGGCGACGTGCAACTTCGCGTGATCCACCTACGTGGCCACACCCCAGGAAGCATCGCCCTGCTCTACGACGACCCGGAGGGTCCGCCTCACCTGTTCACCGGAGACAGCCTCTTCCCTGGGGGCGTTGGCAAGACCACGGCCGACACGTTCCCGCAACTCATGTCCGATGTGACCGAACGGATCTTCGACCAGCTGCCGGACGAGACGTGGATCTACCCCGGCCACGGCAAAGATTCCACTATCGGAGCCGAACGACCCCACCTCGAGGAGTGGCGCGAACGCGGTTGGTAGACGTGTCGCTGGCACGACATTCCTCTGAACTCCCTCAGACTCCTACCTGGAGGACTTAAGGGTCAGACCTTTCTTCGCTGGTCCACGGCGCCTCAGACTTTTGTAGGCCGGCGCGGCCAAGGCCGCACTGCGTTTCCCTCATCATCCCCAGGGGTACCCCACCGCCAATCGCTAGCACGCCCCCCTTCACACCGCGCTTCAGCCGCCCTGGGTTGTCTAGCAGCTTGGCCAGTCGTCGGGATCGTTGCCACAGACGGTGCCCGTCCAGGCACTGCCCATGGTGATGACTCCAACATCGTTGAGTCCTCCCGCAGTCTTCGCTGTGTTACTGGTCACCGAGGACGCGCCATGCAGCCGGATCGCCGAATCCGAAGAGTTGAATATGCCGCCACCCTCGTCCGAAGCTTCGTTTCGAGTGATCAGCGATCTGGTATTCATAATCAGTGTGCCGTACGCACCATTGCTAATCCCGGCACCAGCAGTTGCGGTGTTGTCGGCCACTGTGGCATCACCGTTCAGAGTGATCACGACAGCGTCCTGGCTCCAGATTCCGCCACCCTCCTGGGAATCGTTGGAGGTCACTGATGCGGAGTCATTCAGTGTGACGCTGCCAGTGACAAGTTGATGTACGGAGATTCCGAACACGCTGATTCCGCCACCGACATTGTGGGCAGTGTTGGTCGTGACCGTCGACGAGTCGTTCAGCGTGAGCGTCCCGTGATCGTTCGCGATTCCGCCGCCGTCCATTCTGGCCCAGTTGTTTTGGACCGCGGAATGATTGTTCATCGTCACGACGCTGCGCGTGTCCCACATGAGGATGCCCCCGCCCCATCCGGTGAGGCCGGTAGATGGGGTGTGTCCCGTGCCGTTTTCGTTGACTGTTGCGCGGTTGTTCAGTGTCACGGAGCCCTCGTACGTCCAAATCCCACCGCCCCTTCGGCGCGAGGTATTGCCGGTCACCGCGGATTCATCGTTCAGGAAGACGTGCCCTTTGGAGAACATGCCACCTGCGGCCCGCGCCGTGTTCGCGGCTACCGACGAGGAACCATTGAGCCTCACGCGACTCTTGTAGTCGAAGATCCCGCCACCCCGGTGGCGAGCGAAGTTGTCGGTCACCGAGGCAGACCCACGCAGTGTCAAGATCCCGTTCCGGATGTAGACCCCTCCACCCTTCTTCGCGGTGTTATCGGTCACCATCGTCGTTCCCAAGAACCTCACGGTGCCGTGACGGCTGACGATGCCGCCGCCACCACCACTGTCGTTCAAGCCATGAGTCACTACGAGGTCAATGAACTTCACTACCGGCTTGGCCTGGAGACCGCTCTTGACGAGAACGACCTTTCCAATCCCGCCGCCGTCCACCGTCGCAGCAGCCAACTCTGGGGTGGAAAGTCCGATCAGGGTCAGGTCCTTCTTGATCGTGACGTTGCCGACGCACAGTCCTTCGATCTGAAGTTCGTCCCCCCGATGGGCGAGCCTGATCATTCGTTGGAGATGTGAACTCTCAACCCCTGTGGCCACATTGGTCACCTGACAGGTGACTTCCGCCGCGTGAGCCGGGATAGCCGTGGACGATATCGCCGCCGACCAACTCGCCAAAGAACCTGCAACGAGAACAGTCAGAGCAGCAACTGAGCCGGAGACCTTGAGAGTCATGGTGCACCACCTTCACGAACACGACCCAACTCGCGCCGCCAAGCCGCAGGGCGTCATCGCCGAAGTTCCACAGCGAATCTAACCCGTCCCAACCCTCCCCCATCAGGGTCGTACGACCCGCCACAGTGCTCTTCTTCCAGAGGGGACCGGGCTACGCACGCCCTCCAGTCGATAGCAGGGCGGCCACCCATGGTACAGATCTGCGCAGACACAACATGTGCGGACGATCCTTCGAGGATGCCTGCCTACCCTCTACCGGTACTCACGATTCACCCGGAAAGGATCAAGCACCAGAGGCCTCGGACCTCGGTTGCGAGCGACAGTGCCACTGACAATCGGCCGTCGGTCACATCCACGAGCTGAGATCGCGTCCCAGCCATTCCGACAGGCGCGCATTGTCATCACGAAACCGTGCCCGGAGATCTCGCTCGAGATCCGGATCGATCGACGGATAGCTCTCTCCCGAGAACTGGTCAGCCTCCCGTTCAGCGCGCTCGAAGCCACTGCGCTCGGAGTTCACGGTGCGATCGCCGAACGTGTTGCGTGCCCGGACCTGCACATCACCGACGTTCTCCTCGTCGACACCGAGAAACCGACAGGTCTGGCGCAGGACGCCCAGAGGATCGTCACGCAGGTCGTCGGTGAGATGAACCAAGATCCGCTCACGACCCACCCGGGCGGCCAGGTCGACCAGCTGGCGGTGGTAGCGCCCCCTGTCGAGGTACGAGCCTTTGGCCGGCTGCCCGTCACGCTTGGCACTCAGCCGTGCTGGCTCGGCTTCGACCGCCTCGGCGAACGTCCCTATCTGCTCGGCGTTCTTGCTGCGCGAGAACCAGTAGTGCGAGTACGCACGGGAGATGGGTTCGCGCAGGATCGCGATGAACGAGGCCGAGGGAAGTGCGTCCGTCATGGCCCGGCGCGCTCGGTCCTTGTAGAGGTAGAAGGGCGTCGACTCACCCCATGCCTGCTGACCGGGAGCTGGACGGAACTGCTCCTGGTACCACGGCAGTCCTCGCTCGTGGTGCTTGTCGAAGAAGTGCAGCTCTTTGGGGTCGGACACCCATACCTGCGGAAGCTGGCCCAATAAGTCGTGCAGTGTGGTGGTCCCGGACTTCTGGGCGCCAACGATGATGAAGGTGGGCAACGGCACGACACCACTGTAGGGCTGGCGGTCAGCCGCCCACCGAGAGGCGCGTCAGGTGGGCAAATCCCCACGGTCGCCGTGGTCCTGGTGGCCATGCAGCGCACCGCTGTGCGCATGAGCCGAGGGGTCGCGTCTCGCCTTCGCGAGGCTGGCGACAGTAGTGATCGTCAGCGTGATGAGGATGAAGGCCAGCGAGAAAGCCGTGGGGATCTTCGGGATCTCCGGAACCACCTCGTGGGCGAAGGTCACTATCAGTTTCACTCCGATGAAGGCCAAGATAATCGAGAGCCCGATCGCCAGATAGATCAACTTGTCGAGCAGGTTGCGCAGGACGAAGAAGAGCGCCCTCAGACCGAGCAGGGCGAAGGCGTTGGCCGCGAACACCAGAAACGGCACCTCGGTCACACCGAACGTGGCCGGGATCGAGTCGAGCGCAAAGAGCAGGTCAGTCGACCCGATCGCCACGAAGACCAGAGCCATCGGAGTCCAGCTTCGAACTCCTTCCCGGGTGATCCGCAGCTTGTTGCCGTGGTAGTCGTCGGTGATGCGCATGCGTCTGCGCGCGAACCTCAGCGCCGCGTTGTCATCGAGGTCCGCGTCCTCGTTGCGATGACGGAAGAGCTGGATCGCCGTCCAGATGAGGAAGAGTCCGAAGATCACGAACGTGAACGCGAAGTATTCGAGGGCGGCAGCTCCCACCGCGATGAAGATGGCTCGCAGCACCAGTGCCAGCGCGACACCGATGAGCAGAGCCCGTTGCTGCAGCTCACTGGGCACGGCGAACCGAGCGAAGATGATGACGAAGATGAAGAGGTTGTCGACTGACAGGCTCTTCTCGACCAGCCAGGCCGCGTAGTACTGGGTGCCGAAGTCGGCTCCAGCCTGGGTCCAGACCACCACGCCGAAGGCCAACGCCACGCCCACGTAGAAGATGGACCACAGGGTGGCCTCTCGCATCGACACGTCGTGCGGGTTGCGTCCCACCACGAAGTCAATGACGAGCAGGACCAGAACCAAACCTATGGTGGCCGCCCACGCCCAGAGCGGAACGTTCATCGTCGACCTTTCTCGTCCTTACGCCATCCACCGGGCCCGGTGCCACCCACCACCGTACTCGAAACAAGCGAACTGTGCTTCGTAAGTCAGGTGGCCTCGCCGTGTCGTCTCGTGTGGAGCAAGCTCGCGGCAGCCGTCGCAGCAAGAACTGCCACGATGACGGCCAGGCTGATCGTGACCGGGATCTCCGGTGCCCAGGTCACCGGCTCCCCGCCGTTCACGAATGGGACGCTGTTGGTGTGCAGCGCCTCCAGAATCAGCTTGACGCCAATGAATCCCAGGAC
>JAHELE010000127.1 GCA_024644345.1 Actinomycetes bacterium
GGATGGAGCGCAGCAGCGGCTCGACGTCGTCCAACGAGGTCTGGGCGGTCAGCAGTCGCAGGACGAGCGCTACGGGCAGGCCGTCGACGGCGACCGGCAGCTGGTCGAGGGCGTTGACGACCAGGCCGATGCCTTCGGCGTTGGCACCGCACAGCCCGACGACGCCAGCCCGGCTCATCAACACCTGCTGAGGTCCGTCGTCCGGCTGAAGTCGCAGGGCGACCTGAGTGGTGTCCATCCAGGTGTCGAGGTCCATGTTCTGGCCGATCACGGGGGTGCCGCCCCGGTCAGCCACTGCCACGGCGCTGCAGCCGGGACCCTTCTCGCCCCACCACCAGGCCTCGTCGAGGCAGTTGCTGGCGAAGACTGCGTCGGGGCCGGCATTGGCTCCCTCGGCGATTCCTTCGACCTCGTCGAGCAGGTCGGGTGCCCAGCGGGCCGCCGCGTCGCGGAAGCCTGACCCGCGCGACAGGTCTTTCCAGAGCCGGTCGGCGTCCTTGCCGGTCTTGGCCAGCTCATCCCGCCATCGCTCCAGCCCGACGGCGATGAGCTCTCGGGCCTGCTCGCCATGGGCTCGGCCCATCTCGCGGGGGGATCCGGCAGCGTCAATGATCATCAGGTCCACAGGTCCATCATGGCCCGCCGAGCCCCGTTGCGCCGCCACCTAGACTCACGGCATGGCCGGCCGCATCCGTAACGACGACGTCGCACGGGTGCGTGACATGGCCGGGATCGCCGAGGTGGTGGGCGACCACGTCACCCTTCGCCCGGCCGGGGGCGGCAGCCTGAAGGGGCTCTGCCCGTTCCACGAGGAGCGCAGTCCCAGCTTCCACGTCACCCCGGCTAAGGGCCTCTACCACTGCTTCGGCTGCCAGGTCGGCGGCGACGTCATCGACTTTCTTGAGCGCATTGAGCACCTCACGTTCCAGGAGGCGGTCGAGAAGCTCGCCGGCCGCTTTGGCATCGAGCTGCGCTACGAAGACTCCGGCGCCGGGCCGCGGCGTCCGCAGGGTGAACGCACCCGGTTGCTCGAGGCGCACAAGGCGGCCTCGGCCTACTACTCCGAGCAGCTCAGCAGCGCCGAGGCGGTCGTCGGTCGCCAGTTCCTCGATGAGCGAGGTTTCGACGCCGCCGCGGCCGCTCACTTCGGCGTCGGCTTCGCGCCCAACTCGTGGGACGCCCTCACCCGTCATCTCCGCAGCAAGGGCTTCACCGATCGCGAGCTCACGGTCGGTGGCCTCAGCAAGGAGGGCCAGCGCGGCATGATCGATCGGTTCAGGGGACGACTGGTCTGGCCCATCCGCGACATCACCGGCGAGACGATCGGATTCGGTGCCCGCAAGCTGCTCGAGGACGACCAGGGACCGAAGTACCTCAACACGGCCGAGACACCGATCTACCGCAAGAGCCAGGTTCTGTACGGCATCGACCTCGCCAAGCGTGCCATCGCTCAGCAGCGAAAGGCGGTCATCGTCGAGGGATACACCGATGTCATGGCGTGCCACCTCGCTGGCGTCGAGACCGCGATCGCCACCTGCGGTACCGCCTTCGGAGGCGACCACGTCAAGATCTTGCGTCGCCTGTTGATGGACAACGACACGTTCGGCGGGCAGGTGATCTTCACGTTCGACGGCGACGCCGCGGGCAGAAAGGCAGCGATGCGCGCCTTCGAGGACGACCAGCGCTTCGTGGCACAGACCTTCGTTGCTGTCGAACCCAATGGCCTCGACCCTTGCGAACTTCGACAGAAGCAGGGCGATGCCGCGGTGGCTGCTCTCGTCGACCGGCCGGTGCCGCTGTTCGAGTTCGCGATCCGCGGCGTGCTATCCGGTCACGACCTCGAACAACCCGCCGGCCGCATCGCCGCGCTCCGGGCGGCGGCACCGGTGGTGGCGCAGATCCGCGACCAGTCGCTTCGGCCCGAGTACGCACGTTCTCTGGCGGGGTGGCTGGGTATGGAGGTGAAGCCGGTTCAGGAGGCGGTTACCCAGGCCAATCGTGCGCTGAAGCAGCAGAGTCGGCAGCCCACGCAGCAGTCGGCGGCGGCAGGCGACGCCGAGCCTGCACCCCAGGCTGTTCCCCGGCCGGATCCGCAGGAACGACGACTGGCCGGACCACGTGAGCTTCTCAAGCTAGCTGTGCAGCACCCGGACAAACTTGACGGGTCCTTCGACGAGCTGTCGGCGGGCCTGTTCAGTCACCCTGCCTACGTCCAAGTGCGCAAAATCATTGCTACCGCTGGGGGAGTCGTGAGCGCCGATGCATCATGGATGCGTCGACTATCCGAAGCCGCACCGGACGACTCGGTGCGTTCGGTGATCAATGAACTCGCGGTTGAACCGATCCAGGTGGCTGACGGCACCCTGGATCGGTACGCACGGGAACAGCTGGGCCGGGCTCGCGAACGGGTCCTCACGTTGCAGATCGACGAGCTGCGGTCAAAGATGCAGCGTCTGGAGTCCCAGGACCCAGCGGCCCACTCCGCAGTCTTTGCTGAGCTTGTGACACTTGAGGCGAAGCGTCGGAAGATTCGTGAAGATTCCCTGGGTGGGGATTGACGGCGTGGTGGCACCGAAGTGAAGTGGCGTCGACCCGGTCTTGATAACGACGTTCGTGAGCGTTTGGATCTTGCCCCGAAAGAGCGCATCCTGGCCTTTGCAGATGACGGCGAGGGCCGTTCGGTCGTCGCGTCTGAAACTGCTCTGCATGTGCAGCGACTTCCACCTGAATACTCCCGACTTGGTTGGGAGCAGATCGAACGGGCGTCGTACGACCCCGGCGTACTCACGGTCGTGCTGAGTGCGGACCTCGGAGGATCAACCCTGCGCATCCCGGTGGGCGATGGGCGCGACCTACCCGTGGTTGTACGAGATCGAGTGACCGCAAGTGTGATCGTCGACCGCTTCGTAGCGCTAGACGGGGATGCAGGCGTTCGAATCGTAGGTCGACGTGGGTCGTCGGGAGACATCGTGTGGCGAGCTGATCTCGACCCGGGATTGGCGAATCATTCTGCTGCCCGTGCCGAGGCTCAGGGGGTCCTGGCGGAGGTCCAATCGGAGGTCGGCGCTCCCTAGGGCGACCGCACCCGGGTGAGCAACCCCCGAAGGATCAACGAGGACAGTTTCTCACCGTTCTCTCATGTGCGGTTCTACAGTCTGGTCCGGGAGGACAGATGCGCGTGCTCGTGGTCGAGGACGAGGTGAAACTGGCCGGACTCCTCCAACGCGGCCTCTCGGAGGCGGGCTACGCCGTCGACGCGGTGGCGGATGGGGAGCAGGCGCTGTGGATGGCTGCTGAGAACCCCTATGACGCGATCATTCTCGACTTGATGCTCCCGGACATTGACGGGTTTGAGGTCTGTTCTCGGATTCGGGGTCAGGGTTGCTGGAGTCCGGTGCTGATGCTCACTGCTCGGGTGGACGTCGACGATCGAGTTCGGGGTCTGGACGCTGGTGCCGATGACTACCTGACCAAGCCCTTCGCCTTCGAGGAACTGCTGGCCAGGCTCCGATCGCTCACTCGTCGCACCCCTGCGGAACGGCCGACGATCCTGACAGTGGGAGATCTCACGCTCAACCCGTCCTCCCGAGCAGTGACCAAGAGCGGCGACCGGGTTGCCCTGACCCGGACGGAGTTCGCCCTTCTCGAGTGCTTCATGCGTCACCCGGGTGAGACGCTGACGCGCACCACGCTGGTCTCGCAGGTATGGGATTTTGCATTCGAGACAGACTCAAATGTTGTGGACGTCTATGTGCGATATCTGCGACAGAAGATCGATCGACCGTACGGATCGAACCTTCTACATACCGTGCGTGGCGTCGGTTACCGCCTCGGTGAGGAGGTCGGTGGTGCGCCTTCCCATTCGGACTAGGTTGACCCTGGCAGCCACGGCCGTCTTGGGGCTGATTCTGCTGGCGGTGGGAGTTGTGGGCATCTGGCGGCTCGACGTCCAGCTCACCGAGACGCTCGACGCCGGACTCCGTGCGCGGGCTGAGCAGATCGTCGGTGTGCTGGCGGAGGGTGGATCGCTTGCACCGTCTGGCGCTTTGGTCGACACCGACGAGGCCTTTGCCTGGGTGATCGGCTCGGATGGCTCTGCCATGGCCAAGTCTCCTGGTCTTGCCAGGGGATCACCTTCGATCCCTGCCATGACGGGTGATGGTCCGATTGTCCTGGAGCAATCGGTGCAGACCGACGAGGAGCTCGTGCCGTCGCGTCTTCTCGCGGTTGCGGGGCCGGATGGCACAACGGTTGTCGTTGGCGTCTCTCTTGAGGAGCAGAACGACGCCCGTGGGCAGATCGAGAGAGTAGCTCTTGGAGGTGGAGTTGCTACTTTGGCTTTGGCGGCCCTCGTTGTCTGGTTGGTGACCGGCGCGGCGCTTCGGCCGGTTGACCGAATGCGTAGCGAGGCGGCTGCGGTTGACGCAGCTGAGCCAAGTCGCCGAATCGACGTACCGTCGACTGGTGACGAGCTGGCGCGTCTGGCCGAGACACTGAACGAGATGCTCGGGCGTCTCGACGACGCCCTGCAGCGGGAGAGGCGGCTGATCGGCGACGCAAGCCACGAGCTGCGCACTCCGTTGGCGAACCTGTGCGCAGAGATTGACATCGCACTACGTGAGCCAGAGGACAGTGGAAGGCTCGGTGCAGCGCTGCTGAGTGTGCGTGAGGAAACGGACAGACTGACTGAGCTCGTCCAGGACCTCCTAGTGCTCGCGCAGGAGGACCACACGGGGCTCGACCTGCATCGACAGCCGGTCGAGATTTCGGAGCTTGTACGGCAGGTGGTTGTTTCCTTCTCTGCGCGGGCACAGCAACGTGGTGTCGAGATAGTTGCGACGTGTCCTGAGGGGGTCGTCTTGAATGGTGATCGGCAACGACTGCGCCAAGCAATGGAAAACCTCATCGACAACTCCTTGCGCAGTAGCTCAGATGGCCAACGAGTGGAGGTGGTGGTTTGGGCGGACGAGAACTGGTGTCGCATCAAAGTCTTGGACGCCGGCTCGGGCTTCACTGTGGACTTCCTTCCACGTGCATTCGAACCGTTCACTCGATCGGACCCCGGGCGTTCCCGAAATGATGGGGGGGCCGGATTGGGGCTAGCTATCACGCGGGCCATCGTCCGGTCCCACGGTGGTGAGGTGACGGCGGCCAATCGCCCGAACGGTGGCGCCGAGCTGTTGATGACGCTGCCCGTTGGCTAACAGCTGGGTCGCCTTGCTCATCTCATTCTCATCAGTTGACGGCCACAGTGGCGACACCAACTGAGGGAGGCTGAGCATGAATCGAGCAATGGTAGGTCTTGCCGCCGTCGCGATAACTGGTGTTGCGGGGGTCGGCGCCCTGACCCAAGCAAGCGCTGGCGCCTCGGGGTACACCGACCCGTGCACCGGACCACTTCCAACGGGCAGCGCCCCGGCCAACCTGGATCCGAGCAACTTTGTCGACTCCATCGACAACCTGTACTGGCCGATGGCGGTGGGGAGCAAGTGGACCCTTCAGGAAACAGACGGCCGGGGGCGCGTCAGCAGAGTGCGTGTAGAGGTGAAAGACCGCACGAAGAATATCCTAGGAATCTCTGCAACCGTTGTGCGTGACACGGTGACTCGAAAGGGCGCCCTTGTTGAAGACACGAGGGACTGGTACGCCCAGGATGTGTGCGGCAACATGTGGTACCTAGGTGAGAACACCAAGGAGTACAAAGGGAGTCACGTGGTCTCGACCGAGGGGTCGTGGGAGGCGGGGGTGGACGGTGCCGAGGCCGGCATCGCCCTTCCTGGGGATCCAGTGAACGGACTGGCCTATCGTCAGGAGTACAAGGCCGGCGAGGCTGAAGACTCAGCCACGGTGCTCAGTCTCGGAGACCAGGTGACGGTGCCGTTCGGGCACGTCAGGAACGTCGTGGTGACCAAGGACTACACATCCCTCTCGCCGAGGGTGCTTGAGTACAAGTTCTACGCGCGCGGTATTGGGCCCGTTGAGGAGATCGGACTGTCGGGCGGGTCGGACCGTGCGGTATTGAAACGATTCGTTCCGGGGGGTTGAGCTGCCAACTGATCGGCAGCGCTCTCGGGCGCGGGGCTGGGTCGTCGTGGCTGCTAGAACGACTGGTATTCTCACCGGGCCGTCAAGGCACCCATCCCGCGTAGCTCAATTGGCAGAGCAGCCGGCTGTTAACCGGCAGGTTACTGGTTCGAGTCCAGTCGCGGGAGCTTCTTATGTCCAGCGCTGGACCTCCGTCACCCCCCGGCGACTCTGCCCGGACATGCGTTCGCGCCGGTCCCGTTGGGCCGAGACTGGCGCGAAACGCTCGAGCTGTTGTGTAGCTGGTGTGGCTAGTTTGCCCACTTCTTGCCGGCACCGACGACCGATGCCAGCGTGAGGATCGTGGCGGCGCTACCGAGCACCGAGACGACTACCTGTGCCTTGACGTTCTTCATGTCGTCTCCCTACATCTGCCACTTGGTACCGGCACCAACCACCGACACCAAAGCGAAGACGCTCGCGGCGCTACCGAGCACCGAGACGACTACCTGTGCCTTGACGTTCTTCATCTCTCACCTCCCGGGTGCGAGACTCCGACAGCCTCGCACAAGGATCATCGGCTGCGGGGAGTGAACGTTCCGCTGCCGAACGGGTGAC
>JAHELE010000128.1 GCA_024644345.1 Actinomycetes bacterium
GTTTTGGGGGCATCGCCTGGTCAGGTAGCCTTCACGTTCGGCACGGGCCTATAGCTCAGCTCGGTTAGAGCGCTTCCCTGATAAGGAAGAGGTCGATGGTTCAAGTCCATCTAGGCCCACTGGTCCATCCCGGCCAATTGGAGGAGTCATGATCAAGAAGTTGCTCGTCCTGGCTGCAGCCGCTGCCGGAGCATTTGCCGTCTGGCGAAAGGTCTCCAACGATCGTGCGGAGCAGGACCTCTGGAACGAGGCGGTTGCCGACCTCGACCCGGATGCACCCGTTGTCGACCTGCGCTGACTGGTTTCACCGCGCCGAAAGGCGCACAGGGGACGTAGCTCAATTGGCAGAGCACCGCCTTTGCAAGGCGGGGGTTAGGGGTTCGATTCCCCTCGTCTCCACCCACTTCGCTCACCTAGACTCGCGCGGTGACAGATGACCTGACCCGGCGACGCGTGCTGATCGGCGGCGCAGTCGCGATGGGCGGGGTCGCCCTCGGCGCTGCGATGTCCTATCCCATGTGGCCCGACCGGGTGAAGAACGTCTTCGTCGACCCGCCCCCCGCCTTCATCCCCGACGCCGAGGTGGGGCAGGTGACGCTCGAGTCGGTCTACTCCGAGTCCCGGGGCATGGACGTCGATCTCTTCACGGCCGTGCCCGCTGGTTTTGGCAAAGGGAAGGGTCTGCCCGTCGTGGTCATATGCCACGGCGCAACCGCTACCCCCGCGAGCTACGAGCCCTTCGGTTTGCCGCAGTTCCTGACCGCCGCGGTCGATGCAGGCGCCGAACCCTTCGTGCTGGCCGGCGCCTATGGCAGCGCCCTGCGGTGGGAGCCGCAGCCCGACGGTGACGACCCCCGCAGCATGGTGCTCGACGAGATGCCCGACTGGCTCGACGAACGGGGGTTCGACGCGTCCCGCCGAGCCCTGTGGGGGTGGTCGATGGGCGGTTACGGCATCTTGCGGATGGCTGAGATCGATCCGGGCTGGGCGCGGGCGGTGGCGGCCTTCGCTCCGGCAGTCAGCGTGGGCGATGAGGTGTTCACCAACGTCGACTCGTTGGCCGGAACTCCTCTTGGCTTCTGGGTGGGTACCGATGACTCGTTGTACGAGCCGGTGCAAGAACTGGTGGCGGCACTGCCGGAGGATCCGGAGATCAACTCTTCCGGTCCGGGCGGGCACACCAGAATCTACTGGAACGACCAGACGCTCGAGGCCTTCGCGTTCCTCGCATCCCACCTCGGCGAGTAGGCCGCTCAGGTCAGCGCTGCGAGAAAGGACTCGGACACCTCCAGGTACGCGTCGACGTCGTCCTGGGTCGCCGCGAACGAGATGGCCGGGCCAGCAGTCGCGATGGCGTCCCAGATGCCACGGTTGGCATAGAACGCCTTGCGGGCGTCGGCAAAGGCTTCGTTGACCGACGTGTATCCGTCACGTCCGGTCACCGGTGCCTCGGCCGACAACCGCCACTGGCAGCGTCCACCCCACCGGTCGATCGACCACCCGAGACCGGAGGCGTCCACAAGCCCCTGCAGGCCCTCCTGCAGCTGGGCACCGAGCGCATCGACCCGCTGGTGGGCAGACTCGGTGAAGACCTCGGCCAGGCCGGCACGCGCGGCGGCCATCGACAGTGCGTTGCCGTAGACCGTTCCGCCGGTGGGAACCGACGGCCCCGGCACGAAGTCGCCCTCGACGTGGCGTGCCAGGAAGTCGGCCAACGGACTCGTCATGCCGAACACGCCGACGGGGACGCCCCCGCCGATCCCTTTTCCGCCGGTGATGATGTCGGGATCGAGCCCGACGTCGTGGGTGCCGCCCCCGTACATCGCGAACTGGGTGTGGGTGACGTCGGCGGCGACCAGCGTTCCCTGTCGACGGGTGGCGCTGCGCAGGTGGTCATGGAAACCGGGCTGCGGCAAGACGAGTCCGCAGTTGGTCATCACCGGTTCGAGCAGCACAGCTGCGACGTCACCACCGGCGAGGGCGACGTCGAGCGCCTCGACATCGTTGAAGGGAACTGTGCGGACGTGGTCGCCGGACCCGGTGGGCAGACCGACGCCGTCCGGCTGGCCGTCCGACCAGAGCATTTCGTCCATGTGACCGTGGTACTTGGCATCAAAGACCAGCACCTGCTGCCGGCCGGTGTAGGCCCTGGCCAGCCGAAGCGCATCGACGTTGGCACCGGAAGCGGAGAGGGTGTACTGCCACGCGGGCAGCCGGAACCGCTCGGCAAGAAGCTGGCTGACCTCGAACGCATCGAGGGTGGGGAGCAGGAAGTGGTTGCCCTTGGCGGCCTGCTCGGAGATCGCCCGCACGATCGGTTCTGGAGCGAATCCTGCGGCCATGGCCAGATCGCACAGGTTGAAGTCTCGGTAGCTGTTGCCGTCGAGGTCGGTGAATGTGCTTCCGCTGCCCGAGACAGCCACCACAGGTGAATGGCGCCAGAAGCCCTTCATCCACGACACCGGGACACCGTTCGGCATCGTCGGGGTGGCCGCGTCCAGCCACGCAAGCGATCGCGGTATCGCGGCGTTGAAGTTGACGGTCTCGGCGTCGCGCAGCTGCTCGAGGCCGCGCGTGAGCGCGGGGGTGATCAGGGAGTCCATGCCTGATCCTGGCACGGCCGGGACGTTGTCGGTATGCGAGGATCGTCGGGCCGACGACCGCACACCAGAAGGGCCCATCGTGGCTGAGCAACTTTTCGCGACCCTGAACACCAACCGTGGCGCGATCCGGATCGAGCTGTACCCGAATCACGCACCGAAGACGGTCGCCAACTTCGTCGACCTGGCCGAGGGCAACCGGGAATGGAAGCACCCCGGTACCGGTGAGACCAGCACCGACAAGCTGTATGACGGCACCACGTTCCACCGTGTGATCAGCGGATTCATGATTCAAGGTGGAGACCCGCTCGGCACCGGTACCGGTGGCCCGGGCTACCGCTTCGGCGACGAGTTCCACCCCGAGCTCACCTTCGGCGAGCCGTACCTGCTGGCCATGGCCAACTCCGGCCCCGGCACGAACGGATCGCAGTTCTTCATCACGGTCTCGGCAACGGACTGGCTCAACTTCAAGCACACGATCTTCGGCCGGGTGGCCGACGCCGACTCGCGTGAGGTCGTCGACGCGATCGCTGCGACGCAGACGGGTGCGCAGGACCGACCCGTCGACCCGGTCGTGGTCGAGTCGGTGACGGTCGAGCGCGTCGGCGCCTGACGCGTCCGGTATGACACAACAGCCGGCTGGACAGTCTGCGGGAGAGTCAGAACCACCAACCTGCTACCGACACCCCGAGCGTGAGAGTCACATCCGGTGCGCTCGGTGCAACCGACCGATCTGCCCAGACTGCATGGTGAGCGCGGCGGTCGGATTCCAGTGCCCCGAATGCGTGCGCGAGGGGAAACAGACCACCCGTCAGGTACGTAACCTCGCCGGTGGGGCGATCCACGGCGATCCGGTGTTGGTCACCAAGATCTTGATCGCGGTGAACGTCGGGGCCTTCGTTCTCCAGTATGTGTCGAACGATCGGATCACCAACCGGTTTGCCATGCAAGGTCTGGCAGCAGCGCTTGACGGCGAGTGGTGGCGGCTGATGACGTCGGCCTTCCTGCACGCCGGTGTCACCCATATCGCTTTGAACATGTTGGCCCTGTGGTTTATCGGTGGCGCTGTCGAGCCAAGGCTCGGGCGGTGGCGCTACGCGACGGTCTATTTGCTGAGCGCCCTCGGTGGTTCGGTGCTGTCGTACGCCGTCGACTCGCCCTTCCAGGCCTCGGTTGGTGCGTCCGGGGCGGTCTTCGGACTCTTCGGCGCGCTCTTCGTGCTGATGCGGCGTCTGCGGTTCGACGTCGGGGGGTTGATCTCGATCATCGTGATCAACGTGGTGATCGGGTTCGTCCCCGGGTTCAACATCAACTGGCGTGCGCACCTGGGTGGCTTGATCGTCGGAACGATCCTCACCGCCGTGATGGTCTACGCGCCGCAGCGACGACGGCTGACCGCATCCATCGTGGCGTCCGTCGTCGTCGTTGTCGCATGCGTAGGTGTGACGGTGTGGCGGACCGATCAGATCAACGGATGTGTCGATGGCACGCAGAACCCGAACACGTGCCTGGAGGACATCACGCTGGTAGGGGCACCGGCGTCACTGACTGGCGGCCGGATCACGACGAGCTCGGCCGTACACGCATCCCGATAGGTCCAGCTGCTGGAAGCTGCCCTGCACGTCGACGCTGACCTCGACGACGTCGGGCGAGTCGGCGCGTCCCACGCGGAAGCGGGTTGGCGACTCGGGGTACAGCACCTCGTAGCTGCCGGCTACCGGGTCGGCCAGGCGCAGCTCTCCGTCGGCGCGGAGTATCCGCAGCGTCGGTGCCCACGGGTTGTACGAGCGGTAGAGACCCACTGCCGCCCGGTACGGATGCTCGCTGCCGTCGTCCAGGGGCTCGGGGCGCGGTCGGACCGGCTCCTGCGACGGCAGGTCGCACAGCAGGCGCAGCAGATGTCTGTTTGCCTCGGACACTTCGCCGTACCCGTTGATGAGAACACAGGTTCCGATGCCGCGGTCCCGGTCGACGAGCACATCGGCGAACATGCCGACCATTCCGCCACTGTGTCCGAGCGTGGTCTGGTTGTCGGACTCGATGGTGTCCAGGCCAAATCCGTACCACCCGTCGTCGGTCCGGACGTGGCGTCCGGCGAGGATGGCGAAGTCTTCGGGCCGAAGTACCCCGTCGGCGCCGCCACCCAGTAGGAAGCGCAGGTAGTGAGCCATGTCGTCGGGGGTGGCGGCGATCGCTCCGTCAGCGGTGCAGGTGGGAAAGGGTACGTCCGGGGTCTGCTCTGTGGCCGCGCGCCAGAGCACGTCGTCCCGTGGAGGGCGATGACCGCGCACATCGACGCCGTGGTCGGCCGAGACCACCGAGGCGGCTGAGCGACGCATCCCCAACGGGCCCAGCACCCGCTCTTGCAGGGAGGTCTCAAGAGGCCGGTCTTCGATGGCCTCGACCACGTCCCCTAGCAGCTCGTACCCCGGGTTCGAGTACCAGAAGGGGCTACCGGGAGGTTGGGGCACACCGACTGCCCCTTGCCGTGCGGACTCGAGCAGTGAGTCGGGCGTCCACTCGCTGCCTCCTGGGAGCCCGGCCGTGTGCGACATCAGATGGTGCAGGGTGATGCCGCGATCCAGATGAGCTGCCCAGGGCAGGTGCTCGACAACGGGGTCGTCGGTCGACAGCGCACCTTCCCGCTGCAGCTGCAGCACGGCGATGCTCGAGAAGGCCTTGGATATCGACCCGATCTGCCAGCGCTGGGACGCGTCGACCGGCCGCATACCGGCCCGGTCGGCCAGGCCCGACAGCTCCACGTGCAGGGTCTGGGTGCGGTCGGTGATGACCACGGCCATACCGGGGATGCGGCGCTTCACTTGCCACTGCAGCGCCCACTGGGTTGCCTGATCGACTGGCGGCACGGCACCTCCTGACGTCAGTGGACGTCGTCCCGCAGGCCCACGACGTCCAGTTCCCAGAATGTCTCGGAGTAGACCAGCGTCCCGGTCATCCATGGTTCGTATGCGGACAGTAGTGCAACCTGAAACGCGGCCTCGGGGATACGCAGTGACGGCGACCGGAATCCGCGTTGGTCGGCGCGCTGGAACCCGCGTGAGCCGTAGTACCGAGGAGCACCCTCGAGAAAGACCAAGGGCACGGCCAGGTCGTCAGCCGCCGCAAGTGCTTCCTTTATCAGCCGCGTTCCGATTCCCCGCCCTTGGTGGCTGGGCAATACCCCGAGGGGCGAGAGCACATAGACGTCGACCAGCCGCGCAGGTGCGTCCAGGCGAGCGGTGCTGAGCATCACGTGCCCGACCGGGACGTCGTCCTGGGTGGCCACCAGCGACACGGTGGGAAGTGGACCGGTGGTCCGACGTAGGGCTGAAACGAGGCTCGGCAGGTCGTCCGGGTCGTCGAACGCCACTCGTTGCAGATTCTCGACGGCGTCATGCTCGGACGGTCGTTCGCGGCGCAGCGCCACCTGGCCGCTGTCAGGGGTCGAGGTGCCGGTGGTGTCGGAGGGGGGTGGCATGGTCGCGAGGGTAGCCGTGCGGGGGGCGTCGCCTGCGCGTGCTTGATCCGCGACTGGGTCAACGGCCCTGTCCACAGGTGTTATCCCCACTGTGGACTGAGTTACAGGTGTGTGATTCAAGTGGTGGCGCGGGCCGCTACTTCCAGCGGGTGGCGACCATGAGACCGGCGAACATGAATCCGAACCCAATAGCCACGTTCCAGGCGCCAAGCTGGCTGACGAACCCGATCGAGCTGGCGGCGACGTAGTACAGGACCACCCACGTCAACCCGACCAGCAGCAGGGTGATCATGGTGGGGACCACCCACCGACCGCTCACGGAGGCTGCTTTGTTCGTGCGCTCCGGGGGCGGGATGTAGTCGGCTTTCTTCCGGGACCGGGACTTCGGCACGTCCACCACTCCTTGGGTCACGCCCGGCGGTCCCGGGCAGATGGTTCTGCCCCGTAGCGTAGTTCCTATGCGGTCGACAGTGGTGTGGCGCGTCCTGGTGCCCGTGATGCTGCTTCTCATCGGCCTGCTCCTGGC
>JAHELE010000032.1 GCA_024644345.1 Actinomycetes bacterium
GCTGAGCATTCGTGACCACTCGTCTCTAGTCGCAGTCTTGGCGTTCAGTCTGGGTGCCTTGATGTACTACGTCCTGTTCTACCGGTCCGAGCTCATTCCTCGATGGCTGTCGGGGTGGGGTATCGCCGGTGCCCTCTTGATCCTCGTTGCCGCGCTTCTGTCGCTGTTCAGCAACGAACCGGTGACCGGCTACATCCCGCTGATCCTGCCCATTGCCCTACAGGAAATGGTGTTCGCCGTATGGCTGTTGGTCAAAGGGTTCAGTCCGTCAGCCACCGCTCGCCTGGCACCTACCCGGTGAGTAGGAACTGTGGGCGTTCTCGGCTTGCGATCCGGAAGGGTGGTGGCCGGGTCAGCTGTCAGCGAGGTCGCGCGTGAGCACAACCGAGAACGAGAAGCTTCTTGCGCCATCGGGCCGCTGGGTGGTGCGCTGCTCTGAGGAGTAGGGGGCCACCAACTTCTCGATCGCGGCGCCTAGCTCGTGCGCCACTCACCGTGACCGCACCTCCTTGAGAATCTGCTGGCTTGCTAGACGTGCGGGCGCTCCCGTTACGCAACCACCGGGATGAGTGCCCGAGCCGCACTGGTAGTAGCCCTGGATCGGGGTGCGGTACTGGCTCCACCCGGGGGCAGGCCGGAAGAAGTACATCTGCGGCAGTAGGTAGTCGCCTGCATAGATGTTGCCCTCCGACAGCCCCACGACGCGTTCGATGTCGAGCGGAGTGACGACCTCTCGGTGGAGAACGAGGTCTCCGAAGCCGGGGAAGAACGACTCGATGGTGCTCTGCACCGCGTCTCCGAGGTTGTTGCGCTCGGTGTCCCAGTCGCTGCCCTTCAGGTGGTAGGGCGCGTAGGAGACGAAGCACGACATGACGTGCTTGCCCGGAGGGGCCATATCGGGATCGAGGAAGGTCTGAAAGCAGGTGTCGAGGTACGGACGCTCGCTGAACCAGCCGTATTTCGATGCGTCATAGGCACGCTCGAGGTATTCGATCGACGGCCCAACGCTGACGAAGCCGCGGTACTGGTCAGTGCGGTCACCGAGTGCTGGGTATCGAGGCACATCGTCAAGCGCGAAGTTGACCTTGGCGCTAGTGCCATTGAACTGGTAGCGGTCGATGCTCTCGACCAGGTCTGACGGCAGCTCACGGGGGTTGACCAGCTTGGTGAACGTCTGGCGCGGGTCCAGGGCGCTGACGACGACGTCTGCGTGGAACTCGGTTCCGTCGGTGAGTGCGACGCCGACCGCCTTACCGTTCTTGACCAGTACGTGGTCAACATGGGAGTTCAAACGGATCTCGGCCCCAAAGGACTGTGCCGCACGTCCGAGCATTTGTGTGAAGCCGCCGTTGCCGCCTTTGTGGAACGACCATGAGCCGAGGTGACCGTCGTGCTCACCCAGCATCTGCATCAACCAGACCAGACCCGAGCCCGCTGACATCGGGCCGACCTTCGTGCCTGTCGTAGAGGATGCGGCGAGGTAGCCCTTGACGATCTCGCTCTCGAAGTATTCGTCGAGGAAGTCCGAGACACTGCCCGTGATGATCCGGACCGCGTCATGCACGACCCTCTTCTCTGCCGACCCGAGGTGCCCCAGCAACCAGGCGACGTCCTCGGCGTCCTCGGCGGTCTTCCCGAAGATGTTGGGTGGAATTCGGTCGGACAGCGGGTACAGCAGTTGAAGGACGCGCGACAGGTCGTGCTCGTAGCGGTCCATGGCGTCGGCATCGCGCGCCGAGTGTCGCCGTATCTCGTGGATGTTTTCGTCTCGGTCGGGACCGAGCAGCAGATAGTCGCCGTTCTCCATCGGGGCGAACGTCGTCGGCATGTAGATGGGGTTGAATCCGTGCTTGACCAGCTCGAGCTCGCGAACAACCTCAGGACGGACCAAACTCATCGCGTAGGAGAATGTTGTGAAGCTGAACCCAGGGTAGAGCTCCTCAGTGATGGCAGCCCCGCCCACCAAATGACGCTGCTCGAGGATAAGCGTGTTCATCCCGGCCTTGGCGAGGTAAGCGCCGTTGACGAGACCGTTGTGGCCCCCTCCGACAACGATCGCGTCATACCGGTGGGCGTCGGTCATGGAGTGACGGCTTTCGCTCGTGTGCTCAGTACCCGCCTCAGCCGCGAAGCGCCTCGGCGAGTTCGCGGAAGTCGCTGACGAGGATGTTCATGTCGTCGGCGGTGTGAGCCAGGGACACCAGCCATTGCTCGTCGAGACCGGGTGGGGTCAGAATGCCGCGGTTGACTCCCCAGAGCCAACTGAGCTCGGCGGCACCGAAGTCGGTGCGCTTGTAGTCGCGATAGTTGCGTACCGGGGTCGTCGACCAGGTGACGGCACCCTTGACGCCCAGGCCAACGGTGTGGGCCGGTAGGCCATGCTCGTTGATGATCGCGTTCATCGACTCAAGGGCGTCGACATTGAGCCTCTCAGCCGTCGAGAGCGCGTCGGCCGTGGCGATCTCGTCGATGGCCAACGCGGCAGCCACGACGAGTGGATTGCCGTTGTAGGTGCCGAAATGCGGCATGCGGTCGTCGGACACGCAGGCCATGACTTCTTCGCGTCCACCGAACGCTGCGAGTGGCAGTCCACCACCGATGCTCTTGGCCAGACAGATCAGATCAGGCGTGACTCCCAGCCGCTGCGCGGCCCCGGCGGGCCCGGCGGTAAGGCCGGTCTTGACCTCGTCGAACACCAGTAGGGCGCCGTTGGCATCGCACATCGCGCGCACGCTGGCGAGGTAGCCCTCGTCGGGGACAACGATCCCGATGTTTTCCATCACCGGTTCCATGAAGACGCAGGCGACCTCGGAGCCGTGCTCGGCGAAGAGTTGCTCCAACCGTGCCAAGTTGTTGTAGGGAACGACGTGGACGGTTCCCGCTTCCACCTCGAACGGTGTTTGCGGCGTAGGTGCCTCCTCTGGCCCGATGTCGGCGATATCGGGTTTCACCGAGACCTGCAGAGCGTCATAGCCACCGTGGTAGCCGCCCTCGATCTTGATGATTGCCTTTCGCTCGGTGAACGCCCGCGCGGTGCGGACCGCGTACATCGTCGCCTCGGTTCCCGAGTTGGTGAAGCGCAGCTTGTCGATGCCGAAGCGCCGTTGGAAGCGCTCGGCTGCCTCGGTTGCCGACGGCGACGGGGTGACGAACAGAGTTCCGGTCTCCAGGGCCTTGCCGACCGCGGCGACGACCGTGGGGTTGAGGTGGCCGACCAGCATGGCACCGAAACCCATCGAGAGGTCGAGCACCTGGCGGCCATCGACGTCGGTCAGCCAGGCACCGTTGGCGCTGGTGATTGCTACGGGATAGGGGTCCCAGTACTGAAAGGACGATGGAACGCCAAGCGGCAACGAGCGGAGTGCGCGGGCATGGTGAGCGCCAGAGTTGGGAGTCTGTGCCTTGAACCGTTCCCACTCGGTCGCAAGCAGGGACGCGACGCGTGCGGGGTCGAGCGGGGCGGCGCCCTCGGGGATGACGCGATAGGTGGCCGGGTCGTGAGCCGGCCAGGTCGCTGGAGTGGGGACTGTGCTTACTGTCGGTGCGCTCATCGCAGCACTGTAGTGGCCCTCCGCGCGTCCTACCAGGGGCAGGAATCTCTGTGACAGATCCTGCGTGACCAGCAATCGGAAGGCCGAACCACTGGGGCCTCGCCATCGTGCCGCAGGAGGAGCAGAATCCCGCCATGGCGAACATGGATCAACACGGCAACGGACTAGCTCCGACTGATGAGGCAGCAGTAGCCCACTATGACGCAGCAATCGACCATCTCCTGCATTTCCGGTCGGCTGTGGGTGACGAACTGGGAGCTGCGTTAGAGGTCGACCCGAACATGGCGATGGCCCAGGTGTTCAGTGCCTACCTCGGCGTTCTCGGCACCGAGGCCGCCGACACTCAAGCGGCTCGGACGGACTTTGTGAGCTGGCGGGCCAGCATCGACGAGACAGTCTTGGGCGATCGGGAGCACCAGCACGTCGAGGCGGCGCAGGCATGGTTGGACGGCAACTTGAAAGGAGCCGGGTCCATCCTTCGCGATCTCACCGTCGCCTACCCACGAGACGTGCTGGCCCTGGCCGTTGGTCACCAAGTTGACTTCTTCTCCGGCGACGCGACCTCGCTGCGGGACCGGGTTGGAGGCGCGCTGACGGCGTGGGCCGATGACGAGCCTCACCGTGCGCAGCTGCTCGGCATGTACTCCTTTGGATTGGAGGAAGCCGGCCACTACGACCGATCCGAGGATGTCGGCCTTGCTGCCGTGGCGGCAGACCCAGCCGATGTATGGGGCATCCACGCGGTGGTGCACACCTACGAGATGCAGGGGCGCTTCGACCTCGGGATCTCGTACCTCGATGACCGTACCGACGACTGGGGTACCGGGAACTTCCTCAACGTGCACAACTGGTGGCACCGCTGCCTCTTCGGGCTCGAGGTCGGCGACCGTGAGCGGGTACTCGGGATCTTCGATTCCGTCATCAACAACGACGAGTCGGCCGGCCTGGCGATGGAGATGCTCGATGCCGCTGCGTTGCTCTGGCGGCTCTACCTTGAGGGTGATGACCAGTCTGAGCGGTGGCGCACGCTCGCAGATTCCTGGGTGCCAGCCATGCAGGTGCCCTGCTACGCGTTCAACGACATGCACGCCGTCATGTCCTACGTCGGCGCCGGCAGGTTCGATCGCGCGGAACGTTTGATCCAGGACAGAGAGGACTGGCTGGCTACTGCTCCGGACACGGTGACTAACGCGACGATGACCCGTGACATCGGGCTGCCCGTGTGCCAGGCGATGCTCGATTTCGGGGCGGGACACTACGACGCCGTCGTCGATGCGCTGATGCCCCTGCGCTACAGGTTCAATGAGTTCGGAGGCAGCCACGCGCAACGAGATGCGATCCAGCGCACCCTGCTCGAGGCCGCCTTGCGTAGCGGCCGGTCCGCCCAGTCCCGTCAACTTCTCAGCGAACGCATCAACCTCAAACCGTGCAGCCCCTACAACTGGCTCAAGCAGGCAACTCTCGCCGAGCAGCTGGGCGACCACGCACAAGCCGCCTCAGACAGAGCAGAGGCCGGTCGGCTTGCGGTCTCTGTCTAAGCTGTCGCGAATCACGGAGGACAAACATGCCGCGTGATCCTCGTTTTGACGTCCTCTTCGAGCCGGTCCGCATCGGACCGGTGACCGCCCCCAACCGCTTCTACCAGGTTCCCCACTGCACGGGGATGGGATACCGGCGCCCCCAGACGCTCGCCGGGATGCGCGAGGTCAAGGCCGAGGGTGGGTGGGGAACAGTATGCACCGAGTACTGCTCGATTCACCCATCGTCTGATGACGAGCCATATCCATCCGCCTCCTTGTGGGACGACCAGGACATCGAACGCCACGCACTGATGGTCGACAAGGTCCACGCCCATGGTGCTCTCGCCGGCGTCGAACTCTGGCATGGGGGACCCTCGAGTGCGAATCATTACTCGCGTGAAGCTCCGCTCGGTCCGGCCAGCGTTCCGGCCGGGGTCTACGACCCCGTTCAGACCCGAGCGATGGACAAGGCGGATATCCGCGAGTTCAAGCGGTGGCACGTCGAGGCGGCACGGCGAGCGCAGAGGGCCGGCTTCGACATCGTCTATGTCTATGCCGCGCACGGGTATCTGATTCGGGAGTTCTTGCTGCCCTCCAACCAGCGGACCGACGAGTACGGCGGCTCACTCGACAATCGAGCCCGGCTGCTGCGCGAACTGATTGAGGAAACCAAAGAAGCCATCGGGGACACGTGCGCGGTAGCGGTGCGCTTCTCTGCGAGCACAAGTGGTGACGACGACGATCAGGACACGCAGGAGCCCCGGGAGATGTTGGAGCTCATGGCGGATCTGCCGGATCTGTGGGACATCACAGTTCACGACTACAGCTTCGAGATGGGGACATCGCGGTTCACCACTGAAGCCGCCCTTGTGGAGACGATGTCATGGGTCAAGGGCGTGACGGACAAGCCCGTCGTCAGCGTGGGGCGCTTCACCTCGCCAGAAACGATGCTGCGACTCGTGCGCGACGGCGTCATCGATCTTGTGGGTGCGGCACGCCCGTCCATCGCCGATCCGTTCTTACCCCAGAAGATTGCCGAAGGACGCGACGACGAGATCCGTGAATGCATCGGCTGCAACATCTGTTACGCGGGTGACCAGACGGGCACACCGATCCGCTGTACACAGAACCCCACGATGGGTGAGGAGTGGCGGAAGGGTTGGCACCCGGAACGCATCCCGGCGAAGGGGTCGGACGCGAGGATTCTGATCGTCGGGGGAGGCCCCGCTGGTCTCGAAGCAGCGGTGTCACTGGGCAAGCGTGGCTATGACGTCGCCCTCGCAGAAGCCCGCAGGGACCTGGGGGGTCGGGTCACGCGTGAGTCGTCGTTGCCAGGGCTTGGTCAGTGGGCGCGGGTCCGTGATTGGCGGCTGCATCAGATCGAGAAGCTCGCAAACGTCGATGTCTATCTCGACAGCACAATCGACGAGGAACAGATTCTTGAGTTCGCCCCCGACCGTGTGGTGGTCGCAACCGGCGCCAGATGGCGACGGAACGGTGTCGGCCGCTGGCATGCCTCAGCGATACCGGGTTCGGACTTGCCAGCCGTCCTCACACCGGACGACATCATGGCGGGGGTGGTGCCGAACGGACCGGTGGTGGTATTTGACGACGACCACTACTACATCGGCGGGGTCATCGCCGAGTCCCTGCGCCGCGTCGGCCTCGAGGTCACCCTGGTGACTCCCGCGAACGAGGTGTCGACCTGGACGACACACACCGAAGAACAGCATCGAATTCAGACGAGGATTCTCACGCTCGGCATCGCAGTCGAGACGGGAACCGTCCTGGCCAGTGTCCAGGAAGGCTCGGTGGTGCTGGAGTCCATCCATACCGCGGCCGCCAGGGAGGTCGAGGCGGCAAGCGTGGTGATGGTGACGTCCCGTGAGCCCATGGACGCTCTCTATCACCCGCTGAAGGAGCGCATGTCCGTCCAGCGCATTGGCGACTGTCTGGCTCCAGGAACAATCGCGACTGCTGTGTACTCGGGACATCGCTATGCGCGCGAGGCCGATGCCGTGGTGTCTCTCGACGTCCCGTTCGTTCGCGAGTAGACCTGACAGGAGATCAGCTCAGGGAGAAGGGCGGGTAGCGGTCGGTGACAAGCAGGGTCGCGTAGGCCTGAACACGAAGCCACCAGCGCCCGACTCCGACTACGAAGTCGAAGAGTCCTTGCGGATACCGTCCCGTGAAGAGGATGGCAAACCACGAGAAAAGAACCGCGAAGAAGGCGGCGACCGACAAGAAGGCCAGGACCAGGATATGCGGGATCACGAGCAGCCACTTCACTAGGGGTAGCCAACGATTCAGGTCCCGTTCAACGTCTGGATAGTCGATCTCAAGGTGAACCTTCTGCTCCTCGACGGTGGAGGGGTACTCGTCAGTCAGCAGTGCGAAGTAGGCGCAGATACGGGCGCCGAACCGCACGAGCTCGCGTGCGAAGTCGAACCACCAGCGAGGGTAGCGGCGACGGAAGAGGATCATGAGCAACGTCGCCAGGAACAAGCCGCTGACGATCCCGCCGCTCGTGGTGCTCACCACTTGGCCGCTCTGGTCATAGACCGTCTGTGTCACTCCAGCCGTCAACACCCCGTAGAGGATGGCAATCGGAATGATGAGTACCAGCCGGAACAAGGTCTTCACTCGGTCGTACTGAACCGAGTAGTCAATCTCAAGCCGCGCTGGATAGGCGGCAGGTACTGCTGGCGAGCTCTGCTCGGACATGGGGCACCTCCTCGTATCGAGCCCCCTGCGTTCGATGATGGCCCTGATCCATCGTCACGACTAGGAGCCTTACGTCCTCCGTTGCTCGACAGACTCTGCGGCGGCCGTGGCGTCAGGCCGCAGGAACACGCTCACTGGGTGCGCTGGCCACCGGTCGACAGGCTCGGCGCACCCGCACCACCTGGGCAATCACGATGATGAAGACCATGATGACGAGACCAAAGAGCGTGAAGACCAGGGTCCTTCCCAGTCCGGCGAGAGTTCGCGGTGGTGGTGGAGCGTACTGAGATACAGCGTCGGTGACATCGAGGTTCGCTGTACCCGTCACGGGATCGCCCAAGACGGTGGGCAGGTACGTCGCCGAGATGGTTCGAGGACCGGTCACCGCCGCCTCATACGTCACCACGGCCGTGCCAGTGTCGTCAGTCTGCACAGCACCGAGTGGAACCAGATTGTCTCCAGGGGCGAACATCGTGGTGCTCTCGTAGAAGTTCACCAGCGCACCCTCGACCGGCTTGCCGGACAATGTAACCGTGGCCGTAAGAGTGTTCTCGACTCCGTCTGCCTCTGCGGTGACCTCCACGGTGGGGTCCGCCGCAGCAGCTGTCAGCACTGAGTTGTCGGTCGCGGCGTAGGCAGGGTGAGCCTGCGATGTGCCGATTGCCCCAAGTGTGACCAGGAGCAGGACTACGGCTCCGGCGGCGCCAACGGTGTGCCCAATCGATGCCTTGCCAGACGAAGAGGGCTCTGCGACCGGAACGTCGGTCTTGTTCGTCTGCTGCTGTACCTCAGCGATGGACAACAGCGGAACGACGCGGAACAGCAGCATCAACAGCAGCGGAATCGCCGCAACACCTCCGAGAGTCACCCCAGCTGAGACCCAGGTGAAGTGGAAGAGATCGCCGAAGGAGTTGGTAAGGCGGCTGTAGCCGGAGGTCTCGATGACCATGATCACCCGCTTGATCCACATCGCAATAACGACAAGGACGGCGGCGATGACGATGCCCCAGATGTTGCGCGTCCACGGAAGGGCGATCAGCACTATGGGCAGGATCGTGCCCGCGACAACAAAGAGCCAGAACCAGATGGCTACTCCGCCAAACAGTGTGCCGTTGATGACCTCGGTGGGGCCGGCTTCCCCGACATATGCGCTCGGAAGAAGGTCTGCAAAGGTCAGGTAGATGTACACGGCACCGAGCGCGGCCATGATGAATCCCAGTCGCACGAAGTGCATCGTGGTGATGAAGGCTTCCAGGTGGTAGCCACGGCGGAATCCAGCGGCGACGAGGATGACAAGGGCGACCCCGGAGTAGAGCGCCGCAATCACGAAGTAGGGAGCCCAGATGCTCTCATGCCATCCAGGCCTGCTCACCAGGGCGAACGCCCACGCAAGAACTGAGTGCACAGAGACGGCCAGCGGAATGATGATGATCGCAACGATGATCATTGCGGAGTGGAGCACTCGGCGTTGTTCCGTCGAGCCGATCCAACCCCTCGAAATGAACCGGAACATGAAGCGACGTCCGCGCCCGAGCTCATCGGGATGTGAGTCGAGGAGGGTCGCGGTGTCGGGCACAAGCGGAAGTAGGAAAAAGACCAGTGTGGCGAATGTGTAGGTGATGATCGCCACCATGTCCCAGAACACCGGCGAAGCGGTGTTCGCATGGATGAACATGTTGATGAGTCGATCGGGTCGTCCCAAGTGCGGAATGACCAGGATGGCCCCGATGACGACCGTGACCAGAGCCATGCCCTCAGACAGGCGTACCAGCGGTGCCCGCCATGACGCACCGGTCAGCAGCAAGATAGCCGACACCACGGCGCCCCCATAAGAGACTCCAATGATGGCGACGACATCGGAAATGTAGATGGACCAGAACGACCTGTCTGTGTAGCCCGCTACACCCATTCCGTTCGACAACTGGTAGATCCATGCGGCAACGCCAAAGACCACCACGAGGGACAGAAGTGCCGTTGCTATCCAGAACTTCTTGCTGGCTTTCCGAAATGGTCGCATCACAGCGTCCACTACGTCGGCCTGGTTGTCCGCAACCACTGTCGGTTCAGAGACGGTGCTCATTGCACACCGTCCAGTGGGCCACCGACCGGTTGGCCGTTGCCGGGAATGTAGTAGCACCGAGGATTGGTGCCCAGCTCTTCCTTGAATCGAACCGCGTTCCCCTCCCGTAGGAAGGTCGAGAGCTTGACCGTTGTTTGACCATTGACCGCCACGTCGGTGACGAGGTCACCGATGAAGTGCGCACCGCGAGGGCAGGCCTCAACGCAGGACGGCAAATCGTTGCTGTAGGGAATGCGATCGGCGCACAGCACACACTTACCGACCGTCCCAATCTGGTTGGCCGGGAACTCTGGTGTGTTCGGTGACGGTGCGGGCATCCGATTGGTCGGTGCGGGCTCATTCCAGTTGAAGTAGCGGGCCTCGTACGGGCAGGCCGCCATGCAGGCTCGCGAGCCGATGCACAGTTCCTGGTCGACGAGGACGACTCCCTGCTCGGTCTTGGTTGTGGCACTGACCGGGCAGACGCTCAGGCACGGCGGGTTCTGACACATCTGGCACATCACCGGCATGAAGAACTCCGCGCCGGTTTCATCGTGCCACGACAAGGTGCGCATCCAGGTCTGCTCGGGAGGCAGTCCGTGACGCTCCTGGCACGCCGACACGCACTTGCGCTCCCCTTTGCAGGCCCTCAGATCGACGACCCTGCACCATTGATGCTCCTGGCCACTGACGCCCTCCGCTGGCGCTGCCTGTGCTTCGTCTCGGTAGGCGATCAGTCCCAGAGCCCCTCCGGCAGCCGCAACACCAGCCAGACCCAAGCCGCGGAGGAGATTGCGACGGGACATGTCCAGTTCTTCTTCGGCCGGCGTCTGCGCGAGAATGACGTCCGATCCAACCGGGGTCAGTCCGAGATCGACCCGCGGACCATGGGGTGTGTCGCTGCCGGACGGACTGGTCATCGCTACCTCCAAGTCGTCCGATGCTCAAGTACTCGTCTGACCGTCGGGTCAGGCACTCAAGAACCGGTGCTTCTGGTCCTGATGCCAATCAGTGTCGATCGCGCAGCCTGATGACACATCGGTGTATCCCGCTGATGCGCTAGGTGTTATCACCTACTCAGCCGAATACAGTCACCTGGAGGGTCGACGGCGTAGGCTTGGGCACCAGCATCCGAGCCTGGCCCAGCGACTTGGGGAAGCAGCCCGCTGAAGAAGGGAGCCCATGGTCAATTCCGAAGAATCAGAACCCGGCATCCGCGTTCTCATTGTGGATGATCATCCACTCTTCAGGGCTGGGATCCGTGAACGGCTGGAGTCGGACGATGACCCCATCGTGGTGGTCGGCGAGGCAGCGGATGGACTGCAGGCCCACAGCCTGGTCGGGATGTTGCAGCCGCATGTCGTCCTTATCGACATCTCGATGCCGGGGATGAACGGGATCGACGCCACCCGCGCCATCCATGCCGACTTTCCCGAGGTCAGCATCATCATTCTGTCCGTTCATGACGATGATCAGTACGTGCACGCGGCTCTAGATGCAGGAGCTAGTGGCTACCTCTTGAAGACAATCGAGGCCTCTGAGCTGCGGGGGTTCATCGTCGGGGTGGCCCGAGGGGAGTCCGCTTTGTCGCCGTCCATCGCACGTAAGGTCCTTACTCTCCTGTCAGCGCCGCCCACCGACACGAACAGGCTGAGCGAGCGCGAGCGGCAGGTCCTGGAGCTCGCCGCACATGGCGCTGCGAACAAGACGATTGCCAAAGAACTCTCCATGAGTACCCGAACTGTCGAGGCCCACATGCGCAACATTTTCGAGAAGTTGGGAGTGTCCTCGCGCACCGAAGCGGTAACCCAAGCCGTTCGCCACCAGTGGATTCAACTTGCCGATGCCGACTGAGACCGCGACAACGACGCCAACAGCCGAGCCCTCGACGAGCGGTCCATCGGCTTCATCCACGTTCAAGACCTGGCTGAACCGCCTCAACGTTCCGGTTCGCGACTATCGGTTCTGGATCATTCAGCTGTTAATCGTGCTGATCAATATCGGGCACCTCCTTCTTGAGGAGGCCCAGGTCCTCGGGGGGCAATGGCCGCTCTATTTCTTGTCAATTTCGGTCCTTCTGATACCCGTGGTGTACTCCGCACTCATCTTTGGCCTGAGAGGTGCGATTCCTACCGGACTGTGGGCCCTTGTGCTCTCGGTTCCTGAGATCAGCTCCCACAACTGGACGACCCGAATTGGGATCCTGATCCAGTTCGGAATCGTCATCGCAATCGGCATCGTCGTGGGCATCCGAGTCGATCGAGAGGCTAAGGCGACCCGCGCTGCCGACCAGGCGAATCTGCACCTCTCTCGACTGAATGCGACGGCTGCTGCAGTTGCCGCCTCCCTGGATCTGGAAGGTGTTCTGCGGGGGACGCTTCGCGCAACGCTCGATGGTCGGAAGCGTCAAGTCGGGTGGATTCGAACGCTCGCCAGGCCCCATACGTCGGGGATTACGATCATTGATGCCAGCCTCGCCGAGCCGCCTGCGCAACTCACTCAAGCTCAGGAGGGGCTCACCCTGGCTACGTGCCTGACGGGGCTTGAGCAACAGGCCAACCCAGAGGAGTCGGGTGCACACACAATTGTGGTCCCGCTGAAGTCTGAAGATCGGATCTTCGGAGTCATCGGCCTTACGCAGACCGATGAGGTCATCGCACGTGACGAGTGCGAGGTGCTTGAGGCGGTCGCGAACCAGCTGAGCGTGGCACTGAACAACATTTTCGACCACGCCAGTACACGTGAGGCGCTGTCGGATCTGGCTGAGGCCAAGCAGAACTTGGAGACCTACATTGAACTCGCCACGGAAGCCCAGGAGGCAGAACGGAAGCGACTCTCACGCGAACTTCATGACGACGTCTTGCAGTCATTGGCCGTTGCAAAGGCCCAGATCGACGCGGTTGGGACAAGTGGCACGTCGGACGTGACGCGCGGACGCCTGCTGGGTGTTCAAGACATCCTGTCGACGACGATAGGTAGCGTTCGACGATACTGCAAAGACTTGCGTCCGTCCCTGTTGGACGACCTCGGTCTGATCGATGCCATCAGCTGGTTGGTTTCTGAGCTCAGGGCACGAACCGACCTGTCGGTCGACATGGTTGTCGCCGGACCGCCGCAGCGGCTGGGCGAGCGCGATGAGCTCCTGATCTTCAGGGTGGTGCAAGAAGCACTCCACAACGTGGAACGGCATGCCGAGGCCACGTCAGTGCAGATCGGACTGGACTTCAGCGATGACCAACTGACGGTCACGGTCGAGGACAACGGGAAGGGAATGCGTCTCGGAAGCGAGAACGCGAAACGATCGTGGGAGGCCGGACTCGGCATGCGCGGCATGGACGAGAGAACGAAACTGCTGAAGGGGATGCTCGTCACCAAGAGCGGACCCGGCGCGGGCACGAAGATCTCGCTGATCGTCTCCCTCGCGCAGGATGAATCGTCGGGTGGGCCGGCACCGCGTCTACGGTGAGTAGGTGAAAACACCTATCGCGTCAGCGGGATACACCGATGCGTCCATGCTCTGCAACCCATGACACTGAGATCACTGACCGACTCAAGGAGTGTCATGCGAAACTCAAAAGTACTGTCCGGACTGGTGGCAGCTGCCGCCTTTGTGACTCTTGTGGGGTGCAGCAGCGACGATTCAACATCCACGTCGTCGACATCCGACACTGCAAGTGCTTCACCGACCGGAACAACGCCGGAGGACCAGCGCACCACTGATGCAGCTGTCGCCGAGGGCATGAACAAGATCAACGCACTGGCCGCTGATATCGCCGCGGCGCCGGCAGCACAGGGCAAGACGCTGTCTGAGGGCATCGAGCCCCTGTGGATGCCGATCGAAGGCACCGTGCAGGAAAACAGCCAGGAGACCTACGATGCCTATGAAGGCGCATTCACGCTGCTCGAGTCGGGTGACGTCACGAAGGCCGCGGAAGGTGCGAAGGCAGTAGACGAGGCGACTACGGCCTATCTCGCTGACTACCCGGGATAGCTTGCTTGGCGATTGCTGGCCTCTAGTCCGCGAGGAAAAGAAGGTACGCGTTGTCGCCGCAGCGCAAGCTGCGGCGACAACGCGATTTCTTGTGTCGTGGCATGTGCGAACTGGTCGCACTGCTCGACCTCGGCCATGAGCCGACCCGTTCTATCGATTCTCTTCGTCGAGCACATCGAGATTGTGGAACACCGGCGGACCGTCACACAGGGCCATCATCCGCTCCGCGAACTCTGAGGTCGCCGGGTCCGCAGAGTTCTTCATCGCTTCTTCGTATGACGTGAACTCGACAATAGTCAGGAACCTCACCGCATCTTCACGGTCGGAGCACAGCAGTACCCGCGATGGCCCCATGGCGGGGAAGCGGTCCCGCCACTCCACATTGAGCTTCCTGACCTCATCGATCTTGGACGTCTTCCATTCGATTATCTGCACGAAACCACTCACGTGTGCCTCCTGATCAAGTGGCGCAGGACGGCGCCCTTGTATCCAGACAATCTGCTGCCCAACCGGATGATCGTCAAGGCTGGCGCGCGCCGCCTTCCTGTGTACCGTGGACACGTTGGACGAGGAGGATCCAATGGCGTACGGCGTGAACGATGAGTACGGACCGCAGGGATGATCTACGAGTTCGATTCCTGCGTGCTCGACACCTCGACCCAAGAGCTGGTGCGTGATGGGGTGACCGTTCATGCCGAACCACAGGTGCTGGCGGTCCTCGAGTACCTAGCCGCCAACCGGGGGCGTGTGGTCACCAAGGTCGAGCTGCTCGACGAGGTGTGGGGAGACCGATTCGTCTCCGAGTCCGCGTTGACCTCGCGGATCAAGTGGGCTCGGAAGGTCTGTGGAGACAGTGGTCGAGAGCAGAGGATCGTCAAGACGATCCATAGTCGTGGCTACCGCTTCGTGGCTGAGGTTCGCGAACGCGACCCCGCTCCGTCTGATCTCCCGAGCGGACCCGTTCCGCGTATCGATCTGGCGCCTCCGGGGTCCGTGGTTGGCCGAGATGAAGAGTTCGGTCTGCTCCAAGAGGTGCTGCGGAGCGCTGAGACCGGGTGCACGCGAGCGGTGTTCGTCACCGGAGTGTCGGGTTCGGGGACGTCGACGCTGATCGCCGAGTTCATTGAGCGCAACGACACCTTCGACGGGTGGTTCGTGCTTCGCGGACGCTGCAGCCCGGCTCGTGGTGGTGTCGAGCCCTACTTCAGCTTGCTCGATGCCTGGTCGCGGTTGGCTCAATCCAATCCGGAGGGTGTGGTCAGGACGCTCGAGCGCGTCGCCCCCTCCTGGCTGTCACAATTGCCATCCCTGGTCGATGAGGAGGTGCTTCGCCGCCTGGAACCTCGACTGCTGGGCTTTTCGTCGCAACGCATGCTTCGGGAGGGAGTAGATGCCCTTGAGGAGCTCGCGCGGGTCAAGCCGGTGCTCTTGGCTGTGGACGCGCTGCAGTGGGCAGACGAGTGCACACTCGATGTGCTCGATTTGCTGATGCAGCGCACGAGAGCGGTGCCCTTGTTGCTCCTCGCCTCGGCCCGTAGCGACTCGGGCGCAGTCCAAGAGGTGATCACTTCGGCGGTTGGCTCGGGAAGAGGTGTCCGCGTGGAGCTCCCCAAGCTGGAGCCGGCAGCGGTGGGGCGCTTGGTGCGGGAGCGGTTCGCCGGTGTGGATATTCCTGATGAGCTTGTGCGGGTCGTAGCTGAGCGAAGCGACGGTGTGCCCATGTTCGCCCAAGAGATAGTGACCGCCTGGCTGCGCCAGGGCTTGGTCGAGGTTGACGGCGGACACCTTCGCGTCAATGCCACCCTGGACCAGCTGCAATCTGCTGTGCCGCAATCCCTAGTCACGCTCATCGAGCAACAACTTGGCTCCCTCGATCCTGCTGACGTCGACGTCCTAGAGGCCGCTGCCGTGTCCGGTATCAGGTTCGACGGAGCCGAGGTTGCTGCTGGACTCTGCCGTCCAGTTTCGGAAGTTGAGGGGCGTCTGGGCAATCTTGGTCGCCGGTTTGGCTTCTTCGAGGCTCAGGCTCGGGCGTCGTGGCCGAACGGCAGCGTGTCGACGCGCTACTCGTTTACGCACCGCCTCTACCGCGACGTTGTGTACGAGCGTATGACGCCTGGGATACAGGCCGAGCAGCACGGGCGTATCGGGCGTGCAGTCGAGGCCGGTTATGCAGGTCAGACGGCAGATGTTGCGGGTTCGCTCGCTGACCACTTTGGTGCATCGGGGGAGACGGGCCTCGCTATCGAATACCTACGACAGGCGGGGGAGCTAGCTGTCACGCGCAGCGCCCACGCTCCTGCCACGCGGTTCCTTCACGATGCGCTGTCTCGGGTTGACGAGTTGCCTCCTGGACCGGAACGCAATCTTGCTGAACTCCGGGTGCGTGTCGCGCTGGGTCCGGCACTGGTGACCACCCGTGGATGGTTCGATACTTCTGTCCGGGACAACTATGAGCGTGCGCTGGCCTTGAGCGACGCGGTCGGACCCTGCCCGGAGTCTGCGTCTGCTCGGTATGGGATGGCCACCGTCACCGAGTTGAGTGGACAGTTTGCCCGAACTGAAGAGTTGCTCACCCCGTTGGTACAAGACGAAGAGTCCGGTGACCTCGCGATGGAGGCGCACGAACTGCTTGCGTGCTCCGCATTTCACCAGGCAGCGTTTCAGCGGAGCGTTCGCAACTCCGATGCGGTGCTGGAGTCCTGGGATGAGGACGCCTATAGCGTCCTGATGTCGCGTATCGCAGAACATCCGGCGTCGTCGTGCAACTCGTGGCGATCGCTAGCCAGCTGGGCACTGGGTCGGCTGGACGACTCGTTGGAGCGGGCCGAGCGGGCGATTCTGCTGGGTGAGCTCAACCCCTACGCCCTGTCCACAGCTGTGCAGCAACGCGCGATGCTCCACCAACTGAGACAGGAGCCCGAGGTATGCATCGAGTGGGCCGAGCGTACGCGCGAGGTGGGCGGCGAGCAGGACTTCCCGATGCGGATCATCCAGGCTGATATCTACAAAGGGTGGGCCTTGGGCGTCAGTGGCTCCCCACAGGAGGGCATGCGACTGGTTGCCGATGGACTCGAACGATTTCGAGCCACCGGTGCCACGCTGAATGAGGCCTACTACTTGGCGCTCTACGCCGAGACGCTTCTGTGTGACGGGCAACCTGAGATCGCATTAGAGCAGCTTGACGAAGCGTTGGCCGTGATGCGGGAGGCCACCCGCTCGTACTTCTACGCGTCCGAGATTCACCGCCTGAGGGCGCAGGCACTTCTTGCGGTTGGGGAAGGGGATGCAGTCGCGTCGGCGCGAACTGAACTGGACGAGAGCCGTGAGATCGCCCATAGAAGTGGATCGCCAATACTCGAGATGCGGGCAGTCGCCGATCGTGTCCGGCTCGAGGCCGATCACGGGGAGGTGGCCCCGTGGGTCGCCGCACTCGGTGAGCTGGTGGCTGCCGTGGAAGGGCAGGCCGAGACTCCCGATCTCAGGGGCGCCCGGGAGCTGCTCGGCCCCTGACTGAGGGCCGGGCGCCGCCGTCCTGCCGGACCCACAGGCCCGTCACCAGGCATTCACCACACTTCCGCCAAGTTTGGCTGGCCGCACCGCACCACAGTGGCGGCATGACAAACACGACCGCACCATCGGTGCCCACCAACCCCATCACTTGGCGCCCCGTGGCCGAGGTCACTTCTGCCCTATTACGGCCCGGAGACACGCTGCTCGCCATTTGGGCACACCCGGACGATGAGAGCTACCTCGGGGCCGGGCTGATGGCCGGCGCGGCCCGTTTGGGGGTCCGCGTGGTCAGCATCTCGGTCACTCTGGGCGAGCACGGGACCGACGACCCCGTGTCGTTCCCTCCCGCCAAGCTCGCGGCACTCCGGGAGCAGGAGCTTCGTGGTGCGCTGGGTGCTCTCGGCGCGCGGTCGGTAGCAGTGCTGGGCTACGAAGATGGAGAGTGCCATGAAGTTCCGGAGGAAGTGGGAACTGAGCACATTGGACGAGTTGTGGACGCGGTGCGGCCCGATGCCGTGCTCACTTTCGACTCCGATGGCGTCACAGGCCACGCCGACCACCAAGCCGTCGGCCGCTGGACCCGCGGGGCACTCGCAGAACGTGGGGACGTCACTCCGCTGGTCACCACTGTTGTGGGATCGGTGTGGCCGGTCGACCTGATTGACCAGATGCACAGCGTTTCGATGTTCTACCCAGGATATCCGCTCCCGCGCCCAGCGGGCCCCTTCGTCCCCGTGACCCTGTCGGGGGACGTACTTGAGCAGAAGCTGTCCGCACTCCGCGAGCACCGCAGTCAGGTCGGGCCGCTCGAGACTGCACTCGGCGTCGGCGGATATCGCCGAATGGCCGCCATTGAGGCATATCGCCCGACAAACGAAGCCGCCACTCGACTTCTGGCAGACCTGACCGTCACGTCGCCGTCTGAGGAGATGGCGACAGCGGCCTAAGACACGCGTCGGGGATACCGCCCAAGAACCGTCGCATCCACGAACCACGGGCACAGACAAGTGACACCAACAAAACAACCCAAAGGAGAATGAAGATGTCGAACGACGTGAAGAAGCTGGTGATCCTGCTCTCCCGCGGCCTCGATGATGAGCGGGCCACGGTGGCCTGGACGCTGGCCAACGCAGGGATTGCATCGGGGCAGGAAGTGACGGTGTTCCTGGTCAGCGCTGGAGCAGACGTGGCCCGAAAGGGTGCCGCTGATCTGATCCGGATGAACCCGATGGATCCGTCCATGGGTGAGCTGATTGACAAGTTTGTGGGCACAGGAGGGACTGTGTGGGTCTGCCCGCCATGCGCTGCCCTGCGTGGCTATGGGGATGATGATCTGATCAATGGCGCAACGATCACCGGAGCTGGTCCGCTTCACGACCTGCTGATGGACGGCGCCGCCACGCTTTGTCTCTAGCGCTCACAGAGTCTTGAGAATCGCGGGTGGGATGGCTCCAGCACAAGGAGTCATCCCGCCCGCGCAAGGTCATCAGGTACTGCTATGTAGGGGTTCGCGTCGCAAGGACTACCGCAAAGTCGTCTCCGGAGTCGGTGTACGCGCCGGTCACGTCGAACCCCGCCGCGGCGAGCTCGGACCGGATACCTTCCGGTCGGAACTTTGACGAGATCTCGACCCTGATCTCCTCGCCTGACCCCAGGTCGATCTCGAGTCTTGCTCCGGGTATCCGTACCCGTTGCGGCATCTCGGACCGGACGCGCAGATCCATCCGCTCCATATGTGGGTCCCAGAACGGGACGTAGGAGAAAGCCTGCAAGTCGAAGTCGGCATCCAGCTCACGGTTGAGGACTCGAAGAGAGTTGAGCACGAACTCGGCCGTCAGGCCCTGAGCGTCATCGTAAGCCGAGATGAGGCGGTTCGTGTCCTTGACCAGGTCGAAACCGAGGAGGAGCGAGTCGCCGGGGGCGAGGGAGTCGGCCAAGGCGCCGAGGAACGCCGCACGCTCCTCCACGTAGAGGTTGCCAATGGTCCCGCCCAAGAACGCGACCATGCGCGTCCCTCCGGTCGGCAGCTGACCAAGGTGGAGCGTGAAGTCACCCACGATCGCCTCGACCTGGAGCCCCGGGTAGGCGTGAGAGATTTCGTCGGCGGCGCGTCGAAGCGTGGCCTCTGACACGTCGACGGGAACGAAGCGTTCGAGCTGGCCGGTCGCGGCGAATGCGTCGAGGAGAGTGCGCGTCTTGTCGGACGTGCCGCTGCCGAGCTCGATCAGGGTTGAGGCGCCCGACTGCTGGGCGATCGCGCTGGCATTCGACTGCAGAATGTGGCGCTCTCGCTCGGTCGGGTAGTACTCGGGAAGTCGAGTGATCTCGTCGAACAAGGCTGAGCCATGGTCGTCGTACAGCCACTTCGGCGGCAGCGTTCGGGGGAGAGCGCCGAGACCGCGGCGCACATCGTCAGCGAGGGTGCCAGCAGCCCAGTCAGGGTCGAGCAGTCGTTGGACGACCGGCGTCTTGACCTGGGTCATACGGCGGTCACCGGCGCACCGCCATCGGCCAACCGTACTCCGGACAGTGCCCACCGGGCGGTGTGCGGGAAGAAGTTTCGGTAGGTCGAACGCGCATGGTCGTTCGGCGTGAGAGCGCAGCCGCCGCGCAGCACCATCTGGTTGGACATGAACTTGCCGTTGTACTCGCCGATCGCGCCGGCAGGTGGCCGGAAGCCGGGATAGGCGTGATACGCCGACGACGTCCACTCCCAGCAGTCGCCGTACATCTGGCGTAACCGACCCGTCTTCGGGCCAGCTACGCGTGGGTGGAATGTCTGTGAGTCGGCGAGATTCCCGGCGACAGGCTGACTGTCGCTATCCACCGCGTGCTCCCACTCGGCCTCGCTCGGTAGCCGCTTTCCCGCCCACGAGGCATAGGCCTCGGCCTCGTAGAAGCTGACGTGGCTGACGGGCAGTGCTGGGTTCACCGGCAACGTGCCGTGGAGTGTGTGCTCAAACCACATGCCGTCAATCTCGTTCCAGTAGAACGGTGAGCGCCATTGGCCTGACTTCACCTTGGCCCAGCCATCGGACAGCCAGAACTCGTGCCGGTCGTAGCCGTCGTCTGCCATGAACTCCGACCATTCACCGTTGGTGACGAGTCGGTCGGCCAGACGGTATGGCTCGAGCCAGACGCGGTGCCGAGGTTCTTCGTTGTCGAACCGGAAACCTTCGCCCGCATGACCGATCTCGACCAACCCACCTTCGACGTCAACCCAACCGAGCGCATCTGGTTCGCCGCGCTCGGAGGGTCGGCCGGCGTACGTAGGCTGCTTGGGGTTCACCGACAGAACGTGCTTGATGTCCATGAGGAGTAGCTCTTGGTGCTGCTGCTCATGGTGGAAACCGAGCTCGATCACGGGTGTGATCTTGTCGAGTGACCCGCTGTCCAGACCGGCGACGACATCGCGCAGGCGATCATTGACGTTTGATCGGTACTGGCCGACCTCGTGTGCGCCGGGGCGAGAGATCAGTCCACGATCGGGGCGGGAGTAGCGGGGCCCGACAGACTCGTAGTAGCTGTTGAACAGGTACCAGTACTCGTCTTGATAGGGGGCGAACCCTGGCTCGGTCTCGGCCAGGACGAAGGTCTCGAAGAACCAGGTGACATGCGCCCGGTGCCACTTGGTGGGTGACACGTCCGGCATCGACTGGACGGTCTGGTCCTCAGGCGACAGGGGCTCCGCGAGCTGCTCGGTGTATCCGCGAACATGGTCAAACTGCCGGATGAGCGCGTCGGGAGTCCATTCTGGGGTCGGCATGGAGGATCCTCCTGGGCCACGATTTGAGGCGGCCACGATCGACAACCGAAGGTCTTACGACCCTAACCCCATGCCGTAACCGCAACATTCCGGACGTGAGTGGGGACCTGGATCCGTACGGTCTCGTTGCTTATGCGAGCGTGATTACCCACGGTTACTGGCCCGTGACTAGCGGTGCTCAGGTCTTGATGCGACCTGTTTCGTAGGCCCACATTGCCAGCTCCACCCGATTGCGCGCCCCGAGCTTGTTCATCAGCGCGGTGAGGTGGGTCTTGACGGTACTCAGGCTGATGTGGAGATCCTGCGCAATCTCGGAGTTGGTGCGTCCCCGTGCGACGGTGACCAAGACATCTTCTTCACGTTCTGTGAGCGGCGAGACCGGCTGAGCGGGGGGTGGACCGCCACCCGACGTGCTGAACGCCGTGAGAAGGCGGGCGGTCACATTGGGCGCTATCAATGCGTCACCATTTGCGGCGGCGTGGATCGCCTGGACCAGCAGCTCGGGGCCGGCATCTTTGAGGAGGAAACCCCGAGCGCCGGACTTCAGGGCACCGTGTACGTATTCGTCAAGGTCGAATGTGGTGATGACCACCACAGCCATCGGGTCAACGACGTCCGGGCCGGCGAGCTGCCGGGTGGCCTCGATCCCGTCCATCTCAGGCATGCGAATGTCAAAGAGGCAGACGTCGGGGCGCAGCTTACGGGCCAAGTCAACGGCGGTCTGACCGTCAGCGGCCTGGGCGACCACCTCGATGTCGGGCTGCGCGTCGAGGATCATCGCCAGCCCGGTGCGAACGATCTCTTGGTCGTCAGCAACGACTACGCGAATGGTCATCCGGCTGCCCCTGACTTCGGAAGGACTGCCTCGACGACCCAGCCTTTGCCGGGTCCGGGCCCCGCAGTCAGAGTTCCACCCAGAAGAGCAGCACGCTCGCTCATGCCGACGATTCCGTAGCCGGGACTGCTTCGTCCCATGGGGATCGGATCGCCGTCATCGCTCACGGTCACGTGGACGAGTTCTGCGTCGCCGTCGATCTTGACGTCGATGCGGGTGGCGTGCCGGGAGTGCCGTACAGCGTTCGTTATCGACTCCTGGGTGAGCCGATAGATGGCCGCGCCTACGGAGGCCGGTAGGTCATCCAAGGCCCCCGAAAGGTGGACCGCCACCGGCGGCGATTCGCCGGAGCCTTGCGCAAGTCGCTCGATGTCGGCGATGCCGCGCTGTGGGGCCAGGTCGGCCTCTTCGCCCTCACGCAGGGTGCCAACCATCAGGCGCATCTCGGTGAGAGCGCGGGTGGCCTCCTGTTCGACGACCCGAAGCGAGTCGATGGCCGCTTGCGGGTTGGTTGCGGCCACGACCTGTCCGGCTTGGGCACGCACGGCAATGGCTGACACGTGGTGCGCGACCGTGTCGTGCAGCTCGCGGGCCAGCTGTTCACGTTCACGCATCTTGATCTGCTCCTTCTCGTTCGCCTGATAGCTCGCCTGGTACCGCACCAGGGCCCCGAGCCCAGCTGGGAAGAGTCCGAACGCAAAAGCTGCCAAGGCGTCGCCAAGGCTCGTGTGGTCCGCGACGACTCCGAGGACGTAGGCAACCAGGATGATCGGCAGGCCCAGGATCACTTCGCGGCCGCTGCCCCACCGAAAGAGCGCATAGGGCAGCAGCAACACGAAGACTGCCGTGTTCAGACCGACAGCGCCCTTGTCTGCTGCGATGGAGACGACAGAAAGGACGATCAGGCTGCCGAAGACGATGGTGACCATCCCGAGCGGGTGCACTCGACGCCACAACAGCGTCCAGACCAGGCTGAACGTCAGGGCGATCGCCACCGGGCGCCAGAGCACATCGCCGCGAAAGGTGCCCTCGAGCGCGGCCGCGAGCAGAACGACCACGACCACAGCCCAGTCACGCCAAACACGCACGGGCGCATCAGGGGCCCGTGGCAAGCCCCACAGCGAGCGGACAGCATCTGGCATCACGGGTTCACAGTAGGGGGCCGGAGCGAGCGGCGGCTCGGTCATAAGTTCGAGATTCTTCCCGGCCGAAAGTTCGGGCAATCCGTGGGCGAAGTGGCCGATGCCGGGCCGATCCCGCGACGTGACTCTTGACGTAGCTCGGCGACTGCGCCGACGAAACCTGAATCCGCGAGGAGTTCACGATGTCGAGTTTGATGTATCGGTGGGGTCGGTTTGCTGCCCGGAGGCCGTGGCGGGTGATCGGGGCCTGGATCGCAGTCTCGGTGATCGTGGTCGCGGCCGCGGCAGGTCTAGGGAAGGAGCTGGAGGACTCCTTCGCGGTCCCGGGCCTTGATTCCCAGCAGGCCGTCGAACTGCAACAGGCGGCTTCGTCCGACCGTGCTGGCCTGACCGCCCAGGTAGTCACCACCCCGCTCGACAGTGGCATCAGCTTCCCTGACTCGGCGACGGCGCGCCAGGACCTTGTCTCGCTGGAGAGATCGTTGAAGGGCCTCCCGCACGTTCTCGGCACCGCGACATCCCTGTCACCGGACGGCAGGGTGGCTCTGGTCCGCGTCCAGTACCCGGTGGTCGAGGGACTCGACCCGGTCGACCTGGACAACCTCAAGGAAGCGGTAGCGGGTGCTCGCGAGGGTTCCACGTTGCAGATCGAGGCAGGTGGCGACCTCTTCTTCGCCTTTGAAGAGTCGCAGACCGGAGTCGGTGAGATGCTGGGCCTGATTGCCGCTGTGATCATTCTGCTGCTGGCGTTCGGGTCCGTCATCGCGATGGGGCTTCCCATCGGTATCGCTTTGATCGGCCTAGGGGTGAGCGTCAGTGCGTTGTCGCTTGTGAACTATCTCGTTGACATACCGAGCTTCGCACCCGTGGTGGGTGCCATGGTCGGCCTCGGGGTAGGCATCGACTACGCACTCTTCCTGGTCACACGACACCGCGAGTTCCTAGCCCGCGGGATGACCGTTGAGGAGTCGATCGGCCGAGCCGTAGCCACGGCCGGGCAGTCAGTGATCTTTGCTGGCGGGGTCGTCGTCATCGCGATCCTTGGTCTTGCGGTCTCGGGCATTCCCTTCATGACCGCGGCCGGTATCGCTGTCGCGGTCGTCGTGGCGGTGATGGTCGCTGCTGCAGTCACGCTTTTGCCGGCCTTCCTGGGCCTCGCCGGACACCGCATCAACGGGCTGCGACGCCGGAGCCGAGTGGCGCGTACAGAGCGAGTGGCCGGGGCGCGCTGGCACCGATGGGGAAGGCATGTCTCCCGGCATGCGTGGGTCTACGCGATCGGAGGCGCAGCACTCCTCATTGCGCTGGCGGCGCCCGCGCTGTCGCTGCGACTCGGGTTCCCCGACGAAGGGGCGCTCCCCGAGAACCGCACAGAACGCCTCGCCTACGATCTCCTGGCCGACGGATTCGGACCAGGGGTCAACGGCCCGCTGGTAATCGCAGTCGACACCTCAGCGGACCCAGACGTCGTCAAGCCTCTGGCCGCGGCCATCGAGGCGGATCCGGGGGTCGCCTCGGTTGCGCCTGTCGAGGTGAGCGCCGACGGGTCGGTCAGCACCTTGGTCGCCATCCCGACGACCGAGCCTCAGGACGAGGCGACCTTCGCGACCGTTGAACGGTTGCGCACCGAGGTTTTCCCCGACGTGCTTTCCGGCCGGCCCGCGAGCGCCCATATAGGGGGTCAGACCGCGACCTGGGGAGACCTCGGGGGACGGGTCGGCGACCGCTTGCCGCTTTTCATCTCTGCCGTCGTACTGCTGTCGTTCCTGCTGCTGACGGTGGTCTTCCGTTCGGTCCTTGTTCCGCTCAAGGCAGCGGTCATGAACTTGCTGAGCATCGGGGCTGCCTACGGCGTGCTGGTCATCGTCTTTCAGTGGGGTTGGGGGATGGATCTGATCGGTCTGCAAGAGACGGTCCCGGTCATCGCGTTCATTCCGATGTTCATGTTCGCGATCTTGTTCGGTCTGTCCATGGACTACGAAGTCTTCCTGCTCAGCCGGGTGCGCGAGGAGTACCTCCACACCGGTGACAACGAGACGTCTGTGGTCCGCGGCATCGCGAGTACCGGTCGAGTGATCACCTCCGCAGCTCTCATCATGATCGCTGTGTTCTTCGGCTTCATCCTTGGCGAGGACCCCGCCACGAAGATGATGGGACTAGGCCTGGCAACCGCCATCTTCTTCGACGCCACCGTGGTACGGCTGATCCTGGTACCGGCCACGATGAAGCTGTTGGGCGACGCCAACTGGTGGATTCCTGCCTGGCTCGACAGGGTGCTGCCCACGATCGACGTCGACGGTGAAGCGGGCCTGCCCGAACCGATGATGGAGCCGGCACCTGCTTCCGGTCAGACCGCTTCTGACACGCGATTGTCAGAAACGGTCTTGACCTGAGCAATAGCCTGTCGGCCATGAGGAGCCTGCTGATCACCGGTGAGTACGGCGCAGGCAAGACAGCAGTCGCTGCCGAGATCACCCATCTCCTGGCCGAGCAGGGAGTTCCCTCAGCCGGCATCGACCTGGACTGGCTGTGCTGGGTCGGACCGGATCTCGACCCCGTTGCACTGTGGCGGGTGAAGATGGGGAACCTTCGAGCCATGATCACCAACTTCACGTCCGTAGGCGTCGAGCGCGTGGT
>JAHELE010000129.1 GCA_024644345.1 Actinomycetes bacterium
TTTACACTTACCTCTCGTGACCACAGACCCCCTCGGGCCAGATCCCGACGACGGCGGCCTCGGCACCCTCCTCGAGGAGCGAGTCGAGCCGGCTGAGACCGAG
Organism: Actinomycetes bacterium; assembly: GCA_024644345.1. GTDB lineage: Bacteria > Actinomycetota > Actinomycetes > JAHEKZ01 > JAHEKZ01 > JAHEKZ01. The sequence continues at coordinate 104 of JAHELE010000129.1, forward strand.
CCAGGCGACCACGAGCGTTTCGCCCACTACGTCCAGAAGGACAAGATCATGGAGAGCGCGGTCATGGGCAGCCCCGTGATCGCCCTCTGCGGCAAGGTGTGGATTCCGAACCGTGATCCGCAGAAGTTCCCGGTGTGCCCGGACTGTCAAAAGATCTACGACGGTCTGCCTGGCGGCGGTGACAGCGGCTCGGACTGAATTCTGGGCCGAGCCGGTCACAGATCGGTCACGGCCAAGACGTTCGACGGGACCCACCGACATGCTGGGTTGACCGTCTCGGGGAGGCTCTTGTGTCGCATCGCGCCCACTCTCGTGTGCTGTCACGCTGGGGTGCCCGTGCGGGCGTCCTCACGACGCTGGCGCTCCTCGCAGCCAGCGCCGCGGCGGTTTCGCCCGTACCCATCGGAGCCATCGCGCCAGCTGCCGCCGAGTGCTTCGAACCGCAGACACTCGCCGGCGGCGCCAGGTCGAACGGTCAGGTGCGCGTCGACCCTCACACCGAACGGCTGCCCGAGGTGCCAACGGTGCAGGCCCGGCTGGCGGCCGGCTCGGTTCGGATCCCCACGTACATCCACGTGATCAGCGCACAACAGCTCAGCGCCAAACGCCAGGCCAAGCGTGAAAGACAGGCCACTCGACAGGTCAAGGTCCTGAACCGCTCGTACGCCGGACGCAGTGCCGCTGATGCTGCCCAGACGGCCTTTCGTTTCTCACTGGTCCAGACGCAATTCGTGGTCAATGCGGACTGGGCGACGATGGGCTACGGCAGTGCGGCCGAATCTGAGGCGAAGGCCGCCCTGCGCACCGGGGGGGCCGGGACCCTCAACATCTACGCGGCAGACATCGGCAACGACCTGCTGGGGTGGGCCACGTTTCCGCAGGAGTTCAGCGCCAGCCCGTCCGATGACGGCGTCGTCCTGCTGACCGACTCGATGCCCGGAGGGCGCGCAGCGCCCTACAACAAGGGAGACACCGGGACTCACGAGGTGGGTCACTGGCTGGGGCTCTACCACACCTTCCAGGGCGGCTGCTCTCCCCAGAACGACCTGGTCGACGACACTCCGGCCGAGAAGACTCCCGGGTACGGCTGTCCGGAAGGACGCGACACCTGCAAAGCGGCGGGAGTCGACCCGATCGACAACTTCATGGACTACAGCGACGACATCTGCATGGACCGGTTCAGCACCGGCCAAGCGGCTCGGATGGCCTCCCAGTGGGCCACCTTCCGATCCGGCGGGTGAGTGAGTGAGGTCATGCCTACCCTGGTGGGGTGACCACGCCGCCCGATCCCGAGACGATCGAGGGCGACGACGCCGACAGCCCTGAGGTGGCCTCACCGGTGGGCAGCATCTTTGGTCCCGAATTCCGCGTTCTGACCCTCGGCATCGTCGCCGTCATGACGATCGTGGCTTTCGAGGCGATGGGCGTGATCACCGCGATGCCGACTGCTGCACGCGAGCTCGATGGCCTCGCGCTGTACGCGTGGGGTGCCACGGCCGTCACGGCGGCCGGCCTGTACGCCATGGCGGCAGCTGGCGGATGGGCCGATCGACGCGGGCCGGTGCCGCCGCTCACCGCGGGGCTGGCGGCGTTCGTCGTCGGAACTCTGGTGTGCGGGGCTGCTCCCACGATGCCGGTCCTGTTGCTGGGACGAGGGCTCCAGGGCCTGGGCTTCGGTGCCGGGATCGTGGCGATCTACGTGGTGATTGGTCGCGCCTATCCAGAGAATCTGAGACCGCGCGTCTTCACCGCACTCTCGGGCGCGTGGATCGTCCCGGGCATCGTGGGGCCGCTGGTGGCGGGCCTGATCACCGACACTCTCGGCTGGCGATGGGTGTTCTTCGGTGTTCTCGTGCTCCTGGTGCCTGTAGGCATCATGTTGGTCCCCAGGCTCCAAGCCATGCACGTCGACCCCGACCCCGACGTCGTCCCGATCCCCGGTCGTAAGCGGCTGGCGCTGCTGGCGGCGATCGGCGTCGTGCTGCTGCAGCTCGCCGGGCAACGGCTGGACCGATCGTCGCTGATACTCGCCCCTGTGGCGGTCGCGATGCTGGCCTACTCCGTGCCTCGGCTCCTTCCTCAGGGCACACTCACCGTCCGGCGGGGCCTACCGACCGTTGTCCTGATCCGTGGCATCTTCGCCGGCGCCTTCTTCGGCGCGGAGTGGTTCGTCCCCCTCATGCTCGTCAACGAACGCGACCTCTCGTCGGCATTCGCGGGGGGTGCACTCTCGGGTGCAGCGGTCGGCTGGTTCATCGGAAGCTGGATCCAGGGACGCCCCACCTTGTCGATCTCTCGTGATCGGCTGGTGGTGATCGGAGCGATGTGCACCACGTCCGGAATTGCGCTGTCGACCGTTGTTGCGCTGGATCCGGTGCCCTGGCAGGTGATCGCCTTGACCTGGGCGATCGGTGCCTTCGGGATGGGCATTCTGTACGGCTCCCTGGGCGTCCTCGTCCTGCAGCTGTCGCCGCCCGAGAAACAGGGCGTCAACTCCGCGGCCCTGCAGATCTCTGACTCCCTGGGCGTGATCTTGGCCACGGGTCTCGGTGGGGTGATCTTTGCCACGGCCCATGTGCATGCCGGAAAGGACAGCGGGGTGTACCTGACCATCTTCCTGGTCATGACCGCCATCGCGGTGATCGGAGCAGCGTTTTCACCGCGGGTCGCTCCGAGCAATGAGGGGGCCACGGCCTAGGCTCGTCACCCCGTGACTCTGCCTTCTGCGCCTCCTGTGCCCGCCACCGCGCCTCTGCGCACCTGGCAGCGGACCGCTCTGGACCAGTGGCTGTCCGAGCGTCCCCGAGACTTCCTGGCGGTGGCCACACCCGGTGCCGGCAAGACCGCGTTCGCCCTGCAGATTGCGTCACACCTGTTGGTGACCAAGGGAATTCGCGCGGTCACCGTGGTCGCGCCGACGGAGCATCTCAAGCAGCAGTGGGCCGATGCGGCCGCCAAGCTCGGGGTCCGGCTGGACCCGCGTTTCACCAACGCGCAGGGTGCAACCGGTCAGGGATATGACGGAGTGGTCGTGACCTATGCGCAGGTCGCGTCACATCCCATGCTGCATCGGGCACGCACCGAGAACCGCAAGACGTTGGTGGTCCTTGACGAGATCCATCATGCGGCGGACGCGCTGTCCTGGGGAAGTGCCGTGCAAGAGGCGTTCGAGCCGGCGGCACACCGGTTGGCACTGACCGGAACGCCGTTCCGGTCAGACGTCAACGCCATCCCGTTCGTTCGGTACCAGCCCGATCGCGACGGGTTGCCCCGCAGCGCGTCGGATCATGCCTATGGATATGCCGAAGCCCTGCGCGATGGGGTGGTTCGCCCTGTCCTGTTTCTGGCCTACTCGGGCGAGATGCGTTGGCGCACCCGAGCCGGTGACGAGGTAGCCGCGCGACTCGGGGCAGATGTCGGTCCCGACGCCACGTCACAGGCCCTCAGGACGGCGCTGGACCCGAAGGGTGAGTGGATTGGCTCGGTCCTGGCCGCCGCCGACCGACGGTTGAGCGAGGTTCGCCGTGTCGTCCCCGACGCGGGGGGAATGGTGATTGCGACCGACCACGAGCACGCCCGCGCCTATGCACGACTTCTTGGGCAGATCTGCGGCGAGAAGGTGCCAACGGTGTTGTCCGACGACCCCAAAGCCAGCTCGGTGATTGAGATGTTCGCCGGCTCCTCGAGTCGATGGCTGGTGGCTGTCCGCATGGTCAGCGAGGGTGTGGACATCCCGCGTCTGGCCGTAGGGGTCTACGCGACCACCACGACGACCCCCCTCTTCTTCGCCCAGGCGGTGGGTCGCTTCGTCCGCGCTCGCCGGCGAGGCGAGACTGCGTCGATCTTCTTGCCCAGCATCCCGACGTTGCTGCAGCACGCGGCGATGATGGAAGAGGAGCGGGACCACGTGCTCGGTCGCGTCATCCATGACGAGCACGATCTGTTCGCCGCCGAACGCGAGATGCTCGAGCGGGCCGCTTGTCAACAGGACGAGCAAGGCCTGGACGACGGCACGTTCGAGGCATTGGAGTCGGCTGCAGCCTTTGATCGGGTGGTGTTCGACGGCGGCGAGTTCGGCCACGTCACGGCGGCCGGCTCGCCGGAGGAGCACGACTACCTCGGTCTTCCGGGCCTGCTCGAGCCCGACCAGGTAGCTGTCCTGCTGAAGGAACGGCAGGCCGAGCAGGTCAAGCAGATCAAACGCGTCCAGCGACAGAGCGCCCGTTCGGACCGGCCGCCGGCCGGGCATCGGGCGGTCGCAGACCTGCGTCGTGAGCTCGGCGGGCTCGTGGCCGCCTGGCACCACAGCACTGGACGGCCACACGCCACCATCCACGCCGACCTCAGGTCCGCCTGCGGCGGGCCACAAGTGGCCTTGGCCGACACCGATGAGATCCAGGCGAGGATCGACACCCTGCGCGCATGGGCGGTGGCCCGGCGCTAGGCTTCAGCCCACGTTCACGTGCATGTCAGGTGGGGGATACCTCCCGCCCACGAGCCTCGGAGGCCCCATGCGTTCCGCCCCCTCGCCCTTCCGCACCGCCGTCGTACTGGCCGTTTCGGCCGCGACGGCACTTGTGCTCTCCTCCTGCGCCCAGGAAGAGAGCACGCCGGCTGCGACGTCCACGAGCGCGGATGCCTGCGCCGACATCACCACCGTCACGGATGGCACGCTCACCGTCGGTACGAGCGACCCAGCCTTCCCGCCGTACGTGATCGGCAACAAGCCGTCCAACGGCAAGGGCTTCGAGTCGGCCGTGGCGTATGCCGTGGCCGAGCAGATGGGGTTCACGGCCGACCAGGTCAAGTGGACCTTCGCCGGCTTCAGCCAGCTGTTCGCACCGGGTCAGAAGGACTATGACGTCGCGCTCAACCAGATCTCGATCACCCCGAAGCGCGAGAAGGCTGTCACCTTCTCCGATCCCTACTACGAGGCGGCCAACGCCGTGCTGGTGCTCAAGGACAGCCAGTTCGCGGATGCCACGTCACTTGCCGAACTGCAGGACGCCAAGATCGGCGTCCAGATCGGCACGACCGCCCTCGAGCAGGTCGGCAACCAGATCGCCCCGACCCAAGAGGTAGCTGTGTTCGACGACACGACCGCCTCTACCCAGGCGCTCAAGAACGGCTCCATCGACGCGATCGTCACCGACCTGCCGACGACGCTCTACCTCGCCGCCGTCGAGGTTCCTGGCGTCGTGATCGGTCAGCTGCCCCAGGACCAGGCGGCCGACACGTGGGGTCTGGTGCTCCAGAAGGACAACCCGCTGGTGCAGTGCGTGAACCAGGCGGTCGACACCCTGACCGAGTCGGGTGATCTGCTGGCGATCACGAACAAGTGGATGACCGAGTACGCCCAAGCACCGGTTCTGAGCTGATCGGCGACGCGTCGAGCCTGCCGTGAGCAGTACTGCCTCCCCAGCGCCGGTTCATGACCCGGTGCGGCTCGCGGCCATCGCCAGTCGGCGTCGTCGCAACACCGCGGTGTCGACCGTCAGCACGGTCGTGGTGCTGGGTGTCCTTGCCCTGCTGATCGTCACCTCTCCGGGCTGGCCGGCCGTCAAGGAGTCGTTCTTCAACGCCGACTATGCCCGCGACGTTCTGCCGGACATCCTCAAAGGCCTTCGCCTCACGGTGATCCTGTTCGTCACTGCCGAGCCAGTCATCCTCATCGTGGGGTTGCTGCTCGCGGTCGTCAGAGGACTCACCGCTCCGATCTTCACACCGCTACGCATCCTGTCGATCGCCTATGCGGACGTCGTCCGTGGCATCCCGACCATTCTGCTCATCCTGATGTTCGGGTTCGGCATTCCCGCCCTGAACCTCCAGGGGCTACCTGACTCTCCGCTCTTCTGGGCCTGGTTCGCACTCGTGGTGTCCTACTCGGCGTACGTGGCCGAGGTGCTCAGGGCGGGGCTCGAGTCGGTGCACCCGAGTCAACGAGCTGCCGCGCGGGCTCTGGGCCTGAACCAGTACCAGAGCCTGCGGTACGTCGTCGTGCCCCAGGCCGTGCGCCGCGTGACGCCACCCCTGCTCAATGACTTCATCGCGCTCCAGAAGGACACGGCGCTGGTGGCGATCATCGGTGCCGGGATCGAGATGACCAGGGCAGCCCAGATCCAAGCGTTCACGGACTTCAACTACACCCCGTTCGTCGTGGCCGCGTGCTTCTACATCCTGTTGACCGTGCCGCTGTCGCGCTGGGCCGACTGGATGGCCGAGCGGCAGCGCCGCCGCAGCCAGGCAAGCGGCGGCGCGCTGTGACCGTATCCGGAACAAGACCTGCGCTCCGACTGGAGAAGGTGCACAAGGCATACGGCGACAACCCGGTGCTGCGTGGCGTCTCTCTCGACATCGACGAGCACGAGGTCGTCGCCCTGATCGGGTCATCGGGGTGCGGCAAGTCCACGCTGCTTCGATGTCTTGACCTGCTC
>JAHELE010000130.1 GCA_024644345.1 Actinomycetes bacterium
CTCCCAAACCGGGCATCCCTCGCACAGAGGGCAAGGCTGTGGCCGCACTGGTCCTGGCGATTCTCTCGTGGTTCGTCCTGCCGATCATCGGGTCGGTTGTCGCGTTGGTCCTCGCAGGCAGCGCTGAGCGGTCGATCGCGGCACGGTCGGCGGAACTGTCAGGTCGCGGCCTGCTCACCGGCGCCAGATGGGTGGCGTGGACCCATCTCATCCTGGCCGCCATGGTGGTCGCGTTCGTCTCTGCATTCGTGATCGCGGTCTGGCTGGGCCGCTGACCATAGTGCCGAAGGCGGCGATCTAGCCTCCCGATTTGCCCTCAGTCGTGGTCGCCACCTGAGGCTGTGATGAGGCCGGCATCGGCTGCAGGAAGTAGATCGACCCCGACGGACCCGATGGCCACACCCAGCGGCCACCGTAGACGGGCGTGATCAAGGCGTTGAACGAAATCGGTGGCAGGAAGTCAGACTCGGCCAGGACGTCACCGGTTGCGGCGTCCCTCCAGACTGCCTGCGCCGTGTAGCTCCCGGTTGCCAGTGCACCGAGGTCAGCGTCGGGGTTCCACTTGGACGTCACCATGATCCGCTGGTCGGCAGAGCCGAAGAGGGGCTGGAACTCGAAGCTACGGTCGTCGACAGTCCACTTGGTCTCCATCTTGCCGGTGGCCTGGTCGAGGTGGATACCGGCGATCTCCCCGAGGCCACCGTCCACCGAGTACACCATGTCGTTCTCCAGGTCACCCTGAGGCTTGGGCGGAGCGTTGCTCGTCTCGCCGTCCTCAAGGTCGCCGAATGGCTTGTGCGTCACGATGTTGCTCGCATCGTCGACGTTGATCGCCACGATGCTGGAGGCCGCGGTATCACTGCCGAGGCCGTTGGTCTGGATGATGATCCAGTCACCCATGAAGGTGGGTGCGTCGCCGACGGTCTGGCCGTCAGCCAGATACGGGGCCACCCACGACTTGTCTTGGCTGAGCTTCTTGGTTTCTGGGTCCCAGAAGAACCGGTAGGCGTTCTTGAGCATCGCAGTGTAGATCGCGATCTTGCCCTCGTACGGCACGATGATCGTTGGCGTCGCGGAGTCTTCAGGTGCGACCAGCTTGTCGTAAACCTTCAACGTGTCCGGATCGATCGCGAGGAAGGGTGAAGGCTTCTGCTCGGGCCCTCCGGCGGACTGTGAGCAAGCCGTCAGCCCGCCACCGCCCTGCTGGTTGCAGTTCTCGGGCCGGTTCTGGCTGCGCAGGATGATCGTTCCGTCCGGCGCGATCGTCAGCTCTTTGTAGTTGATCGATCGAGGCGTGACGGGCCCTGGGCTCGGCAGGTTCCGGGCCTTGATGATGGCCCCGGTGGCCCGGTCGAGCAGGGCGATCTTGTAGTTCCAGGCGAAGACGATGTTCCCGTTCTCCAGGATGTTGAGGTTGGTGCCTCCGACGAAGACGTCGTTGACGTTTCCGTTCTCGAGGTAGGTGCGCCACACCTGCTCGCCGCTGATCGGGTCGATTCTTGCGACGTATGGACCAGGCGCAACGGGCCCGGTGCTGGCGGCGCTCGTGCCACCGACGACGAACATGCCGTTGGGGCCGTCGCTGTTGACGTACTGAACCTGCGGGTAAGTGCCCTCGGCCTTGTACGTGTAGACGACGTTGTCCTCAGTCTGTGATCCGAGGAAGTCGGCGCACGGGTAGACCCCGCTCCGGGCCGCGTCGGTCATCTCGGCGGCGTTGATCCCTGACCAGTAGCCAGGTGTTGAGATGTTCTCCTGGCACTTCTGCTCGGACTCGTACCTGCTCAGGTCGCCGGGTATGGGCCCCACCGTCATCTGCTCGCTCGCTGTCACCGACTGCGCAGCCTCCTGCAGCGGAAGGAACACCTCGGCGACGTCGCCTTTGGTCGACAGACCAGGCACCAATATCAGGGCGGCAAGGGCCACGACGACCACGACGCCGACGATGAAGGGCTTGAAAATGCTCCACAGGCGCTTCACGACAGTGACCCTTCTGCTTCGGTTCCGACGGTTGCGGGTTGGGGTGCTGGTTCGGCAGGCACGGATTCACGTCCCTGTCTGTGTTGACCCAGCACCATCGCAATGCTGGCCAGCAGAACCCAGATGACGAAGGCGGCATAGTGCCCGTAGAACCCGATGGCGCCGTTGGCGGCGTTGAACACCCCGGTGGTGGCGTACGGCGTCACGAAGCCAAAGACGGAGACCACGGCGGCGAGGATTGCGAGGTAGCCAAGCCAGGACGGCAGGCCGCCATACCGAATGCTGACCTCTGCGACGCCGAGGTAGAAGATGGTGAAGAGCGCGCCACCGAAGGCCGTTGCCACTGCAGCTGCGGTGTAGAGCGTCGGAACGACAGCCGCCTGTTCTGAGCTGGTGGTCAATGTCGCGGTTCCAAGCAGGATGAGACCCACGAGCGTCAAGGCCACACCTGCTAGTGCGCCTGATGCAGCGATGGCAGAGCCCCGCCCATTGCCACGTTCTGCGCTGCGAAGCGAGGACCACAGGGTGCCAAGGAACCAGAGGAAGAAGGCCAGCCCGATGCTGTTGAGCATCACCTGCGCACGAATCGCCTGGAGATGGTCGGCAAAGAACGCCGGCGCCGCCTCGGCTCCGGCGATGTCAGGCAGCGCCGCGGTGTTTCCTCCACTCGGGTCGGTGGCGAGAAAGATGGCGAACGATGTGATGAACAGGAGCGAGACAAACAGCCCGCTCATGGCACCCATCTGCTCCCAGTGACGGTCTGGATTCTCGTGGACGCTCATGGACGCTCCCATGTCGATGGCATTGACCTGCACATCTCACCCAACTCGACTCGCCTCGCGCTGCCATCGCGCAAAGTGCGCTAAACCCCGCTGGATCGACCGTCATGTCTTGTAGCGCATTCTGCGCGATGCCGCGTTCTCAATCACACGTCATGGTGGTGGTGCACCCAATGGTCCGCAGTGCCGGAGGTGGGCAGACCGTGGCGACAGAGGAGAGCAACAGCTACCTGGTAGTCGCGTTCTTCGATGAGGTGAAGGACGGCGAGTCCGCAGCGCGGTCGATCGCCGATCTCGGTCGGTTGGAGGGAACGGTGAGTGAGTCGTGCCTTCTCGGCATGAACCCGGACGGCCAGGTGGGCACAACACACGTGGCTCCCGCCAACTCCCTCGGAAACCGGTCGGTGATCGGAGTCGTCGCGGAGGCGATCACGGGTGGAGTGCTTCCCAGACGTCCGCAGTTCCTCGACACGGACTCCGACCTCCTCACCGATGACATCGTCCGCTTCTCCGCGTTGCTCGAGAGTGGCTGCTGCGCGGTTGCTTTCGTCGGACAGAGCCTTGTGGCGCGCCAAGGCGTCGTCGCCCTCGCCGACCTCGGCGGCAAGGCCGAGATGCACAAACTCAGCGCCGGTGTTCTCCAGGGTCGAGTCTCCGGCTAGCCCCTGCTGGCAATGCTGACGTCGACCACGACGTGGGGCGATCCCCGTCATTTACCCGAGCGTCAACGCCTGCTGTGCCAGACTGTCGTGGTGCCGCGCTCCGAATCCGCGATCCATCACGCTCCACCTGGTGACGGTACTGAGGCAGTAGCTGGGCGTTCTTCTGCGGTGCCGGTCTACCCGTATCGGCTGGCGGTGCCGGCGCTTCGTCGTGGTGTCATCGCCCGGCCTCACCTCATCACTCGGCTGGTAGACACGCACGGTCACTCTGTTGTTCTGATGTCGGCCCCCGCCGGCTACGGGAAGACGACGTTGTTGGCACAGTGGTCGGAGTCCGATCCTCGACCGTTCGCTTGGTTGTCGATCGAACCGGCCTGGAATGATCCCTCTGTCTTCCTCACCTACCTTGCCCACGCCTTGGAGGCGGTTGTTCCGGTCGATGTGGATTCCCTCGAGGGGCTCGTCGCACCACATGTGGTCGAGCGCGAAATGGTACTGGCGCAGTTGGCACGCGCAGTCACCCAAGCCAAAGAGCCGTTCGTCTTGGTGTTCGACGATACCCACCACCTGGAGGGCCGCGAGCCGCTGGCAATGATCGAGACGATTGCGGCCAGCCTGCCGCCGGACGCTCAGCTTGCATTCTCGTGCCGTGAGGCGACGGCACTTCCCTGCGACCGCTTGCGAGCCCAAGGAAAGGTGCTCGATGTCGGAGTGAACGACCTCAGGTTCAACGCTTCGGATGCGCGGGCATTGGTGGCTGCCGCCGGTGGCGAGCTTTCTGCGACAGACCTCAACGACCTGATGGATCGCACGGAAGGCTGGGCAGCTGGGCTCTACCTGGCTGTGCTCTCGCGGCAGTCGAGACCGTTCCCGTCGGCAGTTGAGCGTTCCAGTGACGCGGAGCAGCTCGTCGCCGACTACATCAGGTCGGAGATCCTTGGGGACCTACCACCCAATCTGCGCGATTTCCTGGTGCGGACCTCAGCGTTCGATGAGTTGTGTGGGTCTCTTTGCGATGACGCGCTTGGCCGCACGGGCTCAGGTGGAGTCTTGGCTGAGCTAGCCGCCGATAACCTGCTCGTCATCCCCCTCGACCGGGAGGGGGAGTGGTTTCGCTACCACCCCTTGCTCCGCTCCGTCCTTCGCCAGGAACTGGCCAGGATGAAACCGGGGGCGGAGTCAGACCTCGCGGCCCGTGCCTCCGACTGGGCAGTCCAGGCGGGTCGCATCGACGACGCGGTGCGATACGCCCAAGTTGCCGGCGACGTCTTCCGGGTTGCCGCGATCGTCCGGGTGGCGGCGTTGAAGTACTACGCCACCGGGCGTGCTGAACTTCTGCGCAGCTGGGTCGACTGGTTGTGGAGGAGCGACTGCGTCGACGGAGGTGTCGCGGTCTTGGGGGCCTGGCTGGCTCTCGTGTCCGGCCGTAGCGCGGAGGCCGATGCTTGGGTTGCGATTGCCGGCCGAGCATCGCCGGAGGAGGAGATGCCTGACGGAAGCCTGCTCGCTGCCTGGGTGGCGACACTGCACGCTGCGATGGCGAACAACCCGGGTCGCATGCGCGCCCAAGCACAGAAGGCGGTCAAGGAGCTCTCGCCGAAGAGCCAGTGGCGCGCGACGGCGCTGATGATGCTGGGGGCAGCTCAGTACCTGCAAGGCGACGTGGATCTCGGCGACCGGACGTTAGGGGACGCGGGCGAGCTGGGCCTGAAGGTGGGAGGCCACGCAGCTGCGGCGCTCTCGCTGACTCTTCGCGGGTGTATTGCCATCGACAGAGGGGAGTGGGAGCGGGCCGAGCGCCTTCTCGATGAGGCTCAGGTCCTTCTCGACCGAAGCCATCTCAATGACTATGCCTCGGCTGCCGCGACCTTCGCTGTGAGGGCCAGGATCTTGGCTCACCGGGGCCAACAGGATGACGCCGGGGTCGAGGTGTCAAGGGCAGAGCGCCTCCTCGAGCTGCATACGCGCGCTCTCCCGTTCCTGGCCGTGCACACGCGGGTTCAGCTGGCGTGGGCGCAGTTGGCCCGTGGTGACGCCCACTCGGCGGACCAAAGACTCCACGAGGCCAACCAGCTCCTTCGCGCAGGACCAGATCTTGGGGAGCTCTCGCATGAGGCTATGCGGCTGGAGGAAGCCGTGGCGGCGCAAGCAACCGCATCGATGAATGGGGCGCATCTGTCGCCGGCCGAGCGCCGTCTCATGCCCTATCTCGCGACGCAGCTCACCTATCGTGAGGTGGCTGAGGTGCTGTTCGTCTCTGTCCACACGGTGCGGGCCCAGGTGGCTTCGATCTATCGCAAGCTCGGCGTCGCGTCACGAAGCGCGGCCGTCGACCAGGGCCGGACGCTGGGGATACTGGATGGTCGCGCACCGATCGGCCCCGGGGTGGACCCGTTTTGACCGGTCGGCCCGTCACTCGGTAGTCTGACTCCTTGTGCCTGGGTCACTCCAGGCCACCGAGCGCGCCCTGGTGCCGATCGGCTGTTCCTTGCCGGACAGCACTCGCGATTGGCGGGCGTTGGTCGGAGCCCACGTTTGACCCCCCAACTACGGGTGATCACCCTGTGCAGACAGGGCGACACGCCCGGCCGCGGGGGTGGGCCCCCCGTCGGGGGCGCCCGCTGCACGACTCAGCACTCACAACGAACGGGAAAGACGCACCGGTGCCTACGATCCAGCAGCTGGTCCGCAAGGGCCGTCAGGACAAGGTCGACAAGACCAAGACGCCAGCCCTCAAGGGCAGCCCGCAGCGCCGCGGTGTGTGCACGCGCGTCTACACGACGACGCCGAAGAAGCCGAACTCGGCTCTACGCAAGGTGGCCCGTGTGCGCCTGACCTCGGGCATCGAGGTCACCGCCTACATCCCCGGCGTCGGCCACAACCTGCAGGAGCACTCGATCGTGCTGGTGCGTGGCGGCCGTGTGAAGGACCTCCCCGGTGTCCGCTACAAGATCATCCGTGGTGCCCTCGACACCCAGGGTGTCAAGAACCGCAAGCAGGCCCGTAGCCGTTACGGCGCGAAGAAGGAGAAGAGCTAATGCCCCGCAAGGGCCCGGCCCCCAAGCACCCGGTCGTTGCCGACCCGGT
>JAHELE010000131.1 GCA_024644345.1 Actinomycetes bacterium
GGGTGGAGGCCACCTGGAGTCCTTCGAGGATGGCCTCCTCCACGGTGCGGGGAGAGAGGCAGTCGCCCACCGCGTGCACCTCGCCCGGGTAGTCGGCGAGGGCGTCCATCAGGTCGGTGACGGCGTCATGGCCTTGTGACAGCACCAGGGCAGACACGTCGTCAATGACGATGGGCTCACCGGTGAGGACGTGCTGCAGGTAGGCGCTGTCGTCGTCGGCACCGTAGATGCGCGCCAGAGTGATGATGTCGACACCCGCCATCAGCGCCTGTTTGGTCATCTCGGCGCGCACGTACTGCTGGATGCGTTGCCCTGCCATGTATCCGTCGACGGCCAGCGTCACCTTGTGCCCTTGCTGGGCGAGATGCTGCGCGACGCCGAGTCCGATCCAGTCGCAGCGCCAGTCGGCGACGACCACGCGTCCGGCAGGAACGGAGACGCCGTTGATGACGTCCCACGCGGTCAGGACGGTCGGATCGTCCATCAGCTCGAGTGACGGAATGCGTGGGGTTGCTCCGGTCGCAACCACGACGGCGTCGGGCCCCTGCGCATGGACGAAGTCGGCATCGACCCGTTGACCGGTCACCACGCTCACGCCGTAGCGGTCGATCTCGCTGAGCAGGTTGGTGACGGCACCACCGAACTCCGCACGGCCGGGCAGCTGCTCGGCGAGGAGCACCTGACCGCCTGGACGTCGAGCGGCCTCGTACACCGTGACCCGGTGCCCGCGTTCAGCGGCGACCACCGCAGCTTTCAGGCCGCCGACCCCGCCACCGACCACCATGACGTCTTTGGCCGCCGACGCCGGACGCCGGATGCCGTAGGTCAGCTCGCGCCCCGTCTCGGGATGCTGGATGCACGAGATCGGGTAGCCGGCATGGAAGTGCCCGATGCACGCCTGGTTGCAGCCGATGCAGGCCCTGATCTCGTCGACCAGCCCTTGCTCGGCCTTGGCGGCGATCAGCGGGTCGCAGATCAGTGCGCGCGTCATGGCGACGAGGTCGGCCTGCCCTGATGCCACGACCTGCTCGCCCTCCTGCGGCTGGTTGATCCGCCCGGCCACCATCACCGGAACGTTGACGGCCTTCTTGATGTCGGCCGACATCGGCGCGACGTAGGCGGCTGGAAAGCTCATCGGCGGTGCGATGTGGTCCGATCCCGCGATGGTTGCGGAGGTTCCAGCCACGACGCTGATGTAGTCGAGCGTCTGGTCGGCATCGAGCATGCGCAGGAGGGCCAGCATCTCGTCCGACGTCAGGCCGTCTTCGGTCTCCTCGGAGGCTGATACCCGGAGTCCGACGACGAAGTCGCTGCCGACTGCGGCCCGCACGGACGTGATCACCTCACGCAGGAACCGCAGCCGGTTCTCGACAGAGCCGCCGTACTGGTCGTCGCGCAGGTTGACCCGCGGGTTCAGGAACTGTGCCGGAAGGTAGCCGTGCGAGGCGACGAGCTCGACCCCGTCGAGCCCGGCGGCCTGTAGGCGCCCAGCCGACGACCCGAAAGAGGCGGCGATTTCGTCGATGAGGGGAATGGGCATCGCGCGCGGCATCACATGGAACCGTTCGTTGGGCACCGCCGAGGGCGCAAGAGCCACCGCGAGCGATCCGTCCTGGGTCTCCATCATCTCGCGGCCGTCGTGAAAGAGCTGCCCGAAGAGAATCGTTCCGTGCGGCTTGATGGCATCGACCATCGCGCGGTAGCCAGGGATGCAGTCGTCGGTGTCGGCCATCAGGATGCTCGCGGAGTACTTGGCCGACTCGTGGACGCCGGCCACCTGGAGGACGATCACCCCGGCGCCACCCCTGGCCCGCGCTTCCTGGTAGGCGATGAGGCGAGGGCCGATGGTGCCGTTCTCGGCCATCACGGTGTCGTGCCCCGACGACACGATCCGGTTCTTCGCCGTCACCGACCCGATCTGCACGGGTGAGAACAGGTGCGGAAAGGCTGGCACTGATGGCACTGAAGGCACTGAAGACGCTCCGATCGGGTGTGGTGCCCCATTATCTGCCGAACCTGATTCGATAGGAGGGTGGACGGTACCTCTCGACCCGTGGCGATCCCCGGACGTGCCGCGTGATCGTGATCGATGACGCCCGGGTTCCTGCTCACGACCGGTTCTGGTGCCACCTCGCCAGCGACACCTCGTTCGACGAGCTCCATGCCTTCGTCGAGCCGTTCGGGATCCCCGAGCGCGGTTTCGACGGGGACCACTACGACGTCCCGATTGAGCGGCGCGACGAAGTGATCGCTGCCGGAGCGGTGCCGGTGACCTCGCGTGAGCTGGTGGCCATGCTGAACGCGGCCGGTCTGCGCAGGCGTCGACCGCGCAGCGCCAAGGGCGGGATGAGCAGATGAGCTCCTATGTGCGCCCGTCGATCGATTCGCCGGCCTTCCATGACGCCGACGGTCAGGTGATCGAATACGGGAATCGGTGGGGCGGGTCTCCCCCGGAGGAGACCTACTCGGTCGACACACATCCGGAGCGCTTCGCACCACTCCACACCGTCGCTGACGCCCTCATCGCATACCTGCGCGACACCTACGACGTCCAACTCAGTGAGGGCGAGGAGATGGCGGCGGACCTGCTTCACCCAGCCCCTGAGGTGGTACGAGCGGTGCGGATCCGGCCGAACGATCCGGCGTGCGCGGCCCTGACTTTCGTGTTCATTGCGTACCCCGGCATCATCATGCACGCCGGGTTGCTGCACGACTTCCACTACCCGATATGCGGCTGCGACGCGTGCGACTCCCACTGGGCCGCGGAAGCAAACGAACTGGAGCAGCAAGTGCTCGCGGTCGTCACTGGGCATTACCGGGAGGGCATCGAACGCGGCCTCCGCCCCTGGATCGAGTACGCGTTCGCCTACCCTGACGGTGCATCTTCCGGGCGATCTCGCGCCTCAGATCTGGCCGCAGAGCGTCTCAAGTCGGTGACACCCATCCTCCGAAACCACTCCGAGGGGTGGGCCGCGTGGCCACACGCAGCTGCGGATTCTTGATCACAACGGCTCAGGGGACCGATGAGGACCGGAAGGCCGCGATCGCCTGCTCCAACGTGCCGAAGATCATCGCCGGGTCGAAGTGCTTCGGGTAGCCGTACGTGTCGAGAGTGCTGCGTAGGGACGGGTCGACCCGGGCGAGCCCGAAGTGGATGTCCCTGGCATGCAGGTAGTCCCCCAGGCCTTTGAGGCTGTTCCAGGCGGAGTAGTCGAGATCGGTGACCGACGTGGCGTCCAGGATCACCCAGCGCACCGGGTCTGGCGCACCCTCCACCACCTCCTGGACGTCGTCCACGAAGCGGTTGGCGTTGGCGTAGAAGAGCTCGGCGTCGTAGCGGAAGACCACGAGACCGGGTTCGCTCTGCGCGCCCGAGCCGGCTTCGATGTAGGTCGGAATGCCTTCCCTCGTCTCGCCGATCACGAACGAATTCGGGAGGTACTGCCGTCTGATGATGTCGAGCAACGAGACCACCATGGCCAGGATGATTCCCTGCTCCACCCCGATCGTGAAGACCACCACGCAGGTGGCCAGGGCTACCCAGAACTCGAGCGGCCGCTTGCGGTAGATCGCCTTCAGGCCCAGGGCGTCAATCAGGCCCACACCAATCAGGAAGACGATGCTCGCCAGCACAGCCTTGGGCATGTCGGCCAGGCTTGAGGTGAAGAAGACGGTGAAGACCAGCGCGATCAGCGCCATCGTCAGGTTCGCGACCTGGCTCCGTCCGTGCTGCTCCTCGAGGATCTCGGTCTTGGTGGGGGACCCGTTCACGACGAACGTTCCCGTGAGCCCGGCCGCCAAGTTCGCGCCGGAGAGACCGGCGATGTCGCGGTTGATGTCGACCTTGTCGCCATGCTTCATCGCGAAGCTTCGTGACGTGGCGGCGCTCTGGGCGATGATCAGGATCAAGCAGGAGAAGGAGATCCCCAGCACCGAGAAAACCGCATTGATGCTCAGGTCTGAGGGCAGACCGATCGGTGGGAAGCCGCTCGGTACATCTCCGACGACCGCTACACCGCTCTTCTTGGCATCGGTCAGCGATGAAATGACGGTGAGCACCACGACGGCGATCAAGGCACCCGGAACCCGAGGAGCGAACCGCTTGAAGCCGACGATGCACACCACGGTCGCCGCGGCGAACGCGAAGGTCTCCCACTGCACTGCGCCGAGGTCAGATATCCATGACCACTGCTGCTGAATCCAGCGCCCCGTGCCCTTGGGGACGCCCAGCATGTCGGGGATCTGGCCGGTCAGGACCTGGATGCCCACACCGGTGAGGAACCCGATCAAGACCGACGCGGACAGGAAGTCACCCAGGAAGCCGAGCTTGAGCACGCGCGCCAGGAAGAGGAGAACCGCCGTGACGAGGGCCACCATGCTCGCGTAGGCCACCCACTCCTTGGAGTAGGGCGTCAGGTTCACCGAGCTCAGCCCGAGCAGGCCGGCGGCCATGAGAGCGGCAGTGGCCGAGTCGGCACCCACGACCAGCATGCGCGACGAGCAGAGCAGTGCGAAGACGATCGTCGGGAAGATGATCGTGTACAGACCGGTGGCGAGCGGAGTCTGCGCGATCGATGTGTAGCCGAGGACCTCGGGGATGGCGACGGCCGCCAGCGTGGCGCCAGCTACGACGTCCTTGCTCAGGTAAGCCCGGTCGTAGTCGTCCAGCCAGCTGGGCTTGAGCCTCGCGGCAACACTCGACATCGGATCTCCTCGATTCTCATGACTGCTCAGGAGGCAGCAGGCAGAACTCGTTGCCCTCCGGGTCGCGGAGCACCTGCCAGCGCCCACCGTCGTAGACATCGTCGGCAAGATATGCCCCCAGCGCCAGGGCCTCGCGTGTCGCCGCTGCCAGGTCGGTCACTGTCAGATCCAGGTGCAGGCGGTTCTTGGTCTGTTTGGCGTCCGGCACCTTGAGGAAGTCCAGACGTGGGCAGCCATCGACCTCGACCCAGGCGTCGCCGTCGTCGTCAACGACGACGTGGCGCGCGTTGAGCAAGTCGGCCCAGAACCGGGCCAGGGCAGGTGGATCGTTGGCGTCGAACGCGACCATGCTGACGCCCACCACATGCGAGGTGCTGTCCGCCGTCTCCCGCTCGCTGCCGACACTCACTGTGATGCTTCGAGCTGGGAGATTTCGGCAGCGATGTTGCCGCGTGCCGGACCTTCCCAGTGCTCGCGTCCGTAGGGCGTACGGAAGATCGACGCCCGATCCAGGAACGTCCGCAGTATCGTGGCGCGCCCGGCGCGGTACTCCTCCTGCGGGACGCGGATGTACTCCTGGCGGATCGCGTGCGCGTACTTCTCGTAGCGTTCGCGGGACGATCCAAGGATCGCCAGGTCGGCATCGGAGAGCACCTGGCCCGCGACGTCGTCCGCCTCCGGATCATGCGCCGCCGTCAGTCGCACGAGCCGGACGACTTCAGCGATCAGAACGGGGTCTGCGCCGACCTGTTCAAGGGCGTCGTAGGCAACGTACGCACTGCGGTCCTCGTTGTCGTGTTTGCCGGGCTGGTAGACGGCATCGTGGAACCAGGCCGCGAGGGCGAGAGCGAGCTCGTGCTCGCCCGGGGGCTCGAGCTCTTCGATGCGCAGCAACACGTCCTCGACGTGCATCAAGTTGTGGTACTCCCGATGTGCCTGGGTATATCTGGGGCCGAGGCCCCCGGCGACGACGGCGGCATCGAGCAGGCGGGTCTCTCGCTCCGTTGGTTCACGCATGGGCCCAGTGTGGCGTGCAGCTGGCTCAGAGTCCGCCGATCGGCGCGACAACCGCTGCGCAGTCCTCGCAGATCCAGTGCGGGTCGTCGCCCAGGTCAGGCTCGACATGAAGGGTGTGCTCCCCGCTCACCCGGCACTGGGGCCACCGACCGACGGTTCCGGTCAGCGCCTCTTGCACGTCCTGCGCCACCAGGCAGGTGACGAAGTCGGCTCCCTGCGGCCAGGGCTCAGCCCAGGCGCGGCGGTCGCGGACGGCCTCGTCCAGGACGTCGATCACCACTGGCGTGGTGGGCAGGGTGGCCGAGAGATCGTGCAGGACGCGGGCCCGCGCCTCGGCAAGTGCGGCGTCCAGGTCAATGGTCATCAGCTGACCCGAGTTCGGCTGTGGGGAGGTCGTCGGCGTCGGTGATCGTGTAGCTGTACCCCTGCTCGGCAAGGAACCGCTGCCGGTGCTGGGCAAAGTCCTGGTCGACGGTGTCGCGCGCGACAACGGCATAGAACCGCGCTGAACGGCCGTCGGCCTTGGGCCGCAGGATACGACCCAGGCGCTGCGCCTCCTCCTGTCGAGATCCGAAGGCACCCGACACCTGAATCGCCACGCTCGCCTCAGGCAGGTCGATCGAGAAGTTGGCCACCTTGCTGACCACCAAGGTGGTGATCTCTCCCGTCCGGAAGGCGTTGAAGAGCCGTTCACGCTCCTTGACCGTGGTCTCGCCCTTGATCAGCGGCACGTCGAGACGTCCGGCCAGCTCGTCGAGCTGGTCGATGTACT
>JAHELE010000132.1 GCA_024644345.1 Actinomycetes bacterium
TATGCCGCCCTCTGCGTCATGGCGCTGGGACTGGGATTTGTCGAGGTGGGCGTGCCCGCCGTTGCCATCCTCGAACAGAACCGGGCAGCCAGCGGGTGGCTCCTGGCGCTCTGGAGCCTGGGGTCCCTGGTCGGCGGCCTGGTCGCGTCCCGGGTGACCTGGCGGCGTGGCCCGTCCGAACGATGGCCATGGCTGCTGGGGGGCGTCACCGTGGGTACCGCCACCATCGTGGCTGGCTGGCACTTCGGCCTCGGCTGGCTCGGGATCACTCTGTTCCTGTCCGGTCTGGCACTGGCCCCGTCGCTGGCCGCCGGGTACGGAGTGGTCGGCGACCGCGCCGCCCCTGGACGCCGCACCGATGCGTTCGCCTGGACCACCACCTTCCTGATGCTTGGCTTCGGCGGAGGAGCGGCGATCGGAGGCGTGTTGGCCGACATCAGCCCGAGCTGGGCCTTCACCGCCGGCGCAGGGGTGACCGCACTCGCCATCGTGATCGCCTCGTTCGGGGCCCGCACCGCCCAACCCACACCTTTGGGGTAATTCCGGTACGTCATGGGCACCCAAAGATTCCCCAAAGGTGTGCCTTAGCGGGTGCGTTCGACGCGTTCCTCGTCCCAGACCGGTTCGGACGCCTCGTAGACCCGGCCGTCGGACCCAAAGACGAGGTATCGGTCGAACGAGCGCGCGAACCAGCGGTCGTGGGTCACCGCCATAACGGTCCCCTCGAATGCCTCGAGCCCGTCCTCCAAGGCCTCCGCGCTGGCCAGGTCGAGGTTGTCCGTTGGCTCGTCGAGCAGCAGCAGCGTGACGCCCGACAGCTCGAGCAGCAGGATCTGAAAACGTGCCTGCTGCCCACCTGACAGGGTCTCGAACCGTTGCTCCGCCTGCTGGTTCAGCTCGTAACGCCGCAGGGCCGCCTTCGCCTGTCCCAGTTGCAGGGAGTGCTGCTCCCAGAGCAGCTCGATCGGCGTGCGACCGGTGAACTCCGCATGGTCGTGGGTCTGGGCGAAGTGACCGGGGACGACGCGCGCGCCAAGCTTCCATCGCCCAGTCGCGGCCACGCTGGGATCGACCGCTACTCCCTGCCGAGCATCCCAGGATGCGAGCAGCCGAAGAAAGTGCGACTTGCCCGAACCGTTGCTCCCCAGCACCGCCACCCGCTCGCCGTAGAACACCTCCAGATCGAACGGCTGCATGAGTCCGGTGAGCTCGAGCTGCCGGCACTCGACGGCCCGGACGCCCGTGCGCCCGCCGCGTAGCCGCATGCGCACGTTCTGCTCCGGCGGCGGGGCCTCGGGGGACCCGGCCTCCTCGAACTTGCGCAGCCTGGTCTGCATCGCCTTGTACTTCGACGCCATGTCGGGGCTGATGGCCGCCTGCTGCTGCAGGGTTCGGACAAGGTCTTTCAGTCGCTGGTGTTCCTCTTCCCAACGACGGAGTAGTTCGGCCAGTCGATCATGGCGGTTGCTCCGTGCCTCATGGTAGGAGGCGAATCCGCCACCGTGGACCCATGCGGTGCCGCCCTCGACCGTCACGATGCGGTTGGCCACACGGTCGAGCAGCTCGCGATCGTGCGAGATGAGCAGCACCGTCTTGGGCGTGGCAGCCAGCCTCTCCTCGAGCCACTGCTTGCCAGGGACGTCAAGGTAGTTGTCAGGCTCGTCGAGCAGCAGGACTTCGTCCGGGCCGCGCAGCAACGCTTCGAGCACCAGTCGCTTCTGCTCGCCACCGGAAAGCGTACGCACCTCACGGTACTGCGCCCGCTCGAACGGGACGCCGAGCGCCTCGACGGTGCACGCATCCCACGTGACTTCGGCGTCGTAGCCATGGGCGTCACCCCAGTCCGCGATCGACTGTGCGTACCGCATCTGCGTCTTCTCGTCGTCGCGCTCCATCATCTGCAGCTCCGCCTCGTCGAGCTCGCGAGCGGCGTCACGAATTCGAGGCGGAGCTACCGACACGAGCAGGTCGCGAACGGTGGAGTCGTCGCGAACACTCCCCACGAACTGGCGCATGACCCCCAACCCGCCGCTCCGCGCCACCGAACCCTCCAACGGGTCGAGGTCGCCGGCAACGATTCGCATCAGGGTGGTCTTACCGGCCCCATTCGCACCGACCAGGGCAACCACGGCTCCATCGCCAACCCGGAACGATACGTTGCCGAAGAGCGTCCGACCGTCCGGCAGCACATAGCTGACTCCGTTGACGTCTACGTGTCCCACAACGGGACAGTCTCACCTACCACCCCATTCCGACACCAACAGGTTTCCCGTCGACCCTCGGAAGTGTGGTCAGCGGTAGTCGATGATCCCTTGGCCAAAGACGACGGCGGTTCCCGCCTCGCCGGCGAGGACGGCCGGCAGCGCCGCGAGGTCACCGATCCGGGCGCGCCGCTTGGTCGTCAGGACGAAGTCGCAGGCAGCCCCTACCTTGGGGCCCATCGAACCGTCCGGGAAGGGCAGCTGGGCCAGGACATCGGGGCTGACCCGCGCAATCGCGCGCTGGTGCTCGGTCCCCCAGTCGACGTAGACCGCATCAGCGTCGGTTGCCACGACGAATTCGTCGGCATCGATCAGCTGGGCCATCAACGAACTTGCCAGGTCTTTGTCGACGACCGCTTCGACGCCCACAAGTGTGCGTGTACCCGGCAGGTACATCGTGGGGATCCCACCGCCACCAGCAGCGATCACGACCGCACCTTGTTCGAGCAACCAGCGCACCGGACGCAGCTCAAATATCTGCTTCGGGAGGGGCGATGGCACCACACGTCGCCACACCTGGCCGTCCATCGCAAAGTGCCAGCCCTTTGCGGCCGCGAGCGCATCGGCGTCCTGCTTCTCGTAGACCGGGCCGACGAACTTGGTCGGGTTGCTGAAGGCTGAGTCGGCCGGATCCACCTCGACCATTGTCAGCAGGGTCGCCAGCGGCTTGTCGAAAGGCAGCAGATTGCCGAGCTCTTGCTCGATCAGATAGCCGATCAACCCCTCGGTCTCGGCCCCGAGAACATCCAGCGGAAAGGCCTCGTCCGGGTGGTATGCAGCTCCCTGTAGAGCGAGCAGCCCGACCTGGGGACCGTTGCCATGTGTGACCACCAGCTCGTGTTCCATCGCAACAGGCGCCAACGCCACAGCTGCGACGCGCACGTTCGTGCGCTGGTTTTCGAGGGTCATCGGTTGGCCGCGTCGCAGCAGCGCATTACCTCCGAGGGCCACCACCAGTCGCATGGGGGGAGTGTGCCCCACCGAGGCGGCCGAGGGCGCCACACTGGACTACCCGGCGCGTCGACTGCGCACCGAACGACAAGTCGCGCCCAGCACTAGGCAGACTGTAGCCGTGTCCCACGCCGTGAACGGTCGCCATCGAGCACCCGCTACGGCCGCGCGAAAGACACCGTGGGCCCTGGCCACTGTGGCCGCGCTCCTCGTCGGCGTGGTGCTCGCCGCCGCTGTCACCTGGTGGGCGACCCGGTCCCCCGATACAGGTGGCGGTACCGCCGAGCGCACACCTCAACCATCCACCGCGACTGCCACGACGAGCGCGGCCCCAACCGCCATCGAGAGCACTCGCGACGTCCGCGTCGACGGCACGACGGTGACGATCGAGGAGGTATCGAACGTTGTCGAGGGAGATTCGGCGGTAGCGGAACCGACGGGGGACGCCGCGCTGGGCTTGACCTTCGTTCGCGCCAGCGTCGTGACACCCGACGGGCGATCTCGCGCCTTCGAGTCGCCGATCACGCTGAGTGCCGGCGGCGTGCTGACAGTCCTCAGTCGCTACCGACTGACGCACTGCCCCGACCTTCTCCCGAGTCAGTGGCCGTCGTCGACCGCGTTCCAGGGCGCCACCCGTAGCTTCCTGAGGATTGACGGCCCGCTGCATACTGCCTACGCCCTCTGCCCCCGAGCCACGTCCAGCGCCCGGCCTCTGGCGGGGCTCGGTGGCACGCTTGCCGATGGGTCACCCACCTCGGTGCGCCTGACCTGGCGCGGCTCGGCGCCGCTCACAGTCCGCGCCATCGGGTCGGCGTCGGGCGTCGCCGCCCTGGCTCCCACGCCGAGCTGCGACGGCGCCTGCATCGCCGAGATTCCGGCTCGGTCATCGGGTCAAGTCCAGCTCCAGCCAGTCGACCCATGCCCGCCGGCCACCCGCAGCGACATGCTGACTCTCGTCGTGGGCGACCGCGCCGGACGGGGCTTGCTGGTAGGGCTCCGGATCCCAGGGCTGCACCGGCAGATCTGTCGCTGACCGACCGGTGCCATTGCTCGAACGCGACCTGTGCCCCATGATCAGCACCCTGACGCCGTCGTGCCGCTCAGATTTGTCACTTCCTGTGTCAACCGCCCGGCCACCCTGTGCGACTTGAGGGTGTGGACCTGAGACAGGAGGCTCTGCCGGAAGGGGGCAGATTGGACATCTCCGACGACGCCCCACAGGTCGTCGGCGAGCCCGCAGTCCAACTGCCCGACGTCGTGTCCTTCGGCGCTCTCTTCCGGTCGGAGTACCAAGGTCTTGTGGCCATGGCGTGGGGGCTGACGGGCTCGCGAGAAACCGCTGAGGACATCGCCCAGGAAGCGATGTTCAGCCTGCACCGACAGCTCGCGAAAGGTGCGTCGATCGAGAACCAGGCAGGCTATGTCCGAAGATCCTGCTCGAACCTCGCCGTGTCCTGGATCAGACGGCGAGTGACCGAGACTCGTGCGCTGCTGCGTGTCGGGGCACGACAGGGGAGTGCCCCGGCATTGGACGACGACGACGAGCTGTTCTGGTTCGAGGTCCGCCGGCTGCCTCGACGACAAGCCCAAGTGGTGGCGCTGTTCTACGGATACGACATGAGCGTGGCTGATGTCGCCGCCACTCTCGAGATCTCCACAGGGACCGCCAAGACCCATCTGCATCGTGGGCGTCGAACCCTCGCATCTCGACTCCATCTGGATGCGCCCCATGAGGGAGAGGTGGACTGATGTCCATCGACGCCCTCGCTCGTCGGGCCACCCAGAGCCTGCTCGCCGCCACCGACGACCTCGACGTCGACGTCGCCCTCGAAGGCACCCTGAACCGCCGCCACCGGCGCGGTTTCGGACCGGTCCTGGTGATCATTACCGCCGTCGTCGTCCTCATCGTGGGGTGGTCACTCAGCGGCGAGCTTCGTCGGTCGGCAGATCCGGCACCACCGGTCGACGCGCCCAACCGAACGCTGGTCGGGGACAAGCTCGGGGCGCCCATGACCGCCACGGCTCCCCCAGGTTGGGACGTCGTCAACAACCGAGGATACGTCGAGATGCGTCCCACCGACGGGACGCCGGGTGTGCACATCTTCATGCTCGTCCCGCATGAGGTTTACGACAACTCCGCCGATGGGCGTGCTCCCCTCCAGGACGATCCCGTCATCTGGATGACGAACCACCCCGACCTGACTTCTTCCGGCCGGTTCGGCGTCGACGGCCCCGACTTCGCCTGGGCAGGATCGAAAGTTGATGTGGCGTTGAGACCGAAGGCCGAGAAAGACTTCGTCCACCTCATGCCACTATCCAACGCGGCCGGCTCAGCTCCTCTCGCCATCACCAAAGACGACGCCTTCTTCCGCTGGACCGTCATCTACTTCACCGATTCCGACCCGCTCGCCATCGCCGCGGTTTCTCCCACCCCGGACGACCCCGAACTCGCCACGGCTCTCAACGAGCTGCTTGCCTCCATCCAGATCCAGCAGCAGTAACCCATCCGAAAGGGAACCACATGAAGAGAACCAAACAGCTGGCGGCGATTCTGGCAGCTGCAGGGATCGCCTCGATTTCGCTAACTGCTGCGCCAACGGCCAACGCAGGCCAACTCGAGTCCGGCACTTTCGACGACAGCTTCTCCAACACCTTCGACGACTGCGGGTATGACGTCACTGAGGACGCACACATCGCCGGCCGATACACGATCAGCAAAGGTACGAAGAAGACCGGCGGCGAGTTCTTCCGCGTCCACCAACAGACCTCGTACCGAGGAACCTTCACCAACGTGGCAACGGGGGCGTACTTCACCGAAAGCTGGAAAACCAACTTCCGAGAGTTGCCGGCCACGATCGTCGACGAAAACGGACCCGTCGTCACCTACCAGACCAAAGAGAGCGGCGTCTGGGACGTCCTCCGCGACTCGTCCGGAAAGGTGCGCTACCGAAGCACCGGGAACTTGGTGTTCAGCTATGTCTTCGACACAGGCGGTGACGGAGCACCGGGCGGCGGCGAGTTCATCTCCGAGGAATTCGTCAGAGCCTCCGGCAAGTGGCAGACGTTCGACGCAGACTTCTGCGCAATAGTCGACGACCTCATCGGCTAGCTCCACCACGGAAGCGACGAGAGGACCGGGCTCGTTCGGCCAGTTCGGCGTCCGGTGGGTAGGTGACCTCCTCCAAGGTCAGGCCGTGCGGCGGCATCACCATGACCGATGACGACCGCTCAGTCTCAGCGAGGACGTCACCTACCCAGCTCGCCGGACGCCG
>JAHELE010000133.1 GCA_024644345.1 Actinomycetes bacterium
ACCCATGGACGTCGCATCCCCCTTTCATGATCGAACGGAACGGCATTGGCGGCGTCCGATGTACCGTGTGGGTATACCGAACGCCGCCAATGGTGCTAGTTACGGGGCGACTGCTAGTACGTCAGCGTGCGATCAGCCTCGAACGCAAGCTGGACGAGACGGTTCGGCATGGCCATCTCTGCCGGCTTGCCTTCAAGGTCGTCGGCCGTGACACCGCGAGCCTTGCTGGACATGCCAGAGACGTAGAAGCGTCCGCCCCCGCTGACGACCGCGTCGAAGGACTCCCGCAACGAGCCGGTTCCGAGCCCGCTCAGGGAATCAAGCACGGGCTCGCGAATGAGCTGCACCCCGTCGCCGGCGAGGAAGATGCTGACACTGTGCCCTTCCTCAATGGCTGCGCTCGCTACAAGAAGGCCCAGCGCCGCACGAGTCGGTGCCTCTGGACCACACGTGATGTGAACAAGCATCTGACCCATCGTGCCTCCCATGCAGCGATGAATACTTGCCGCAAAGTAGACCAACGGGTTCGGATGATGTCCATACCTGGACGCCATGTCGGTGGTTGGTGGTGGGATGGGGACGTGAACGAGTTGAAGCCGGCCGATGCACTGGCCCTGCGCATGGCGAGCCTGCAGCTGGCGGCGTCCGACGCGGTGCCGGCTCCGACTCGCGTGGGCGACATCGCGCGCTGGTTCGGCGCCCTGCAGGGGCAAGATCTCGCGAGCCTGTTGTGGTCGTTGGGTGTGCGGCTGCCGGGGTCGACGTTGCCCGACATCGAGGCCGAGCTTGAGACGGGTGAGGTGCTGCGTACCTGGCCGATGCGGGGCACGATCCATCTGGTGCCGGCCGACGATGCCGGGTGGATGCTGCGCGTGCTCGGTGAGAAGCCGCTCGCGGGCGCGGCGAAGCGACGCGAGTACCTGGGGCTGTCCACGCGGGACGCCGACCGCGCGGTCGAGCTGCTCGGCACGGCCATGGCCGGTGGTGGACGTCTCACCCGCGCGCAGTGTGTCGACGTGATGGTGGCCGGCGGCATCGACGGCGCCGGTCAGCGCGGGTACCACCTGCTCTGGTACGCGAGCCAGCAAGGCGTCATCTGCATCGCGCCGAACGTCGACGGCGAACAGACCTTCGTGCTGCTGGACGACTGGGCGCCCAGGCAGCGTGAGCTTTCGCGCGAGGAGGCGCTGGCCGAGCTGGCGTTGCGCTACTTCCGTTCGCACGGGCCTACGACGCGGAAGGACTTTGCGGGGTGGGCCGGGCTGACGGTCGGTGACGCCAAGACCGGGATCGCGGAGTGCGGGGACTCCCTGGTGGCGGTGCGGGTGGACGGTGTCGAGATGGTGATGGCCGCGTCGCTGGCAGGCATCGCGTTCGGTCGATCGTCTACCTCTGCGGTGCACAATCGCCCGGACGTGCCGGAGTGGTTGGCGCTGCCCGGGTTCGACGAGTACCTGCTCGGCTTCAAGGATCGCTCGCTGATGGTGGACACCGGCGGTATGGACGCGGTGATCCCCGGAAAGAACGGGGTCTTCCGGTCGACGATCGTGCGTCATGGGCGGGTGGTCGGGACGTGGAAGCGCACCCTGGCGCCCACGACGGTGACCGCTGAGGTGACGCCGCTGCCGCGCGGGGTCCCGCGCAAGAGCCGGGCGGCCGTCGAACGGGCCCTGCAGCCGTTCGCGTCGTTCATGGGGCGTCAACTCTCGGTACGGTGGAACGCCTAGCCGGCGTCGGCCGTCCAAGGCTCACGCCACCGACGGGAGCAGCAATGCGGCGGATCGTGCAGGGCGGGCTCGCATTGCTGGTGCTGCTGGGTGGCCTGGTCTTTACGACCGGCACCGCGCAAGCGTGCTCCTGCGCGATCGGCACGCCCGAAGAGCGGCTGGATTGGGCGGATGCGGTCTTCAGCGGCCAGATCGTGGAGCGAACCGGCAAGCGCGTAGAGAAGGTGGGGAAGAACCTCTTCACCGGTGGAAAGTTCACCTACACGGTCGAGGTGGACGCGGTCTACAAGGGCCAGGTAGCCGCGATCGAGAAGGTCGTCGCGGGTACCGACAGTGCCTCGTGCGGGGTCACCTTTCCTGACAGTGGTCCGATCCTGGTCTACGGCACGACTGGCGGTGGAATCATCGGAGGCTCGGTCGGCCCGGGCGCCTACGGCACCAGCCTGTGCTCCGGGTCAGCGGCAACGGCCGTCGTGCCGGCGGTCTATGGTGCCGGCCAGCCACCGATCGGTGCTGAGCCGACGCCAAGTCCGACGCAGACGCTCGCACCCGAACCCACGCAGCCGGCCGTCGACCTCGGCACGTCCACCGGCTCGACGTGGGCGGTCATGTTCGGCATCGCGCTGGCGGTCGTTCTTGTTGTCTTCGTAGTTGTGTCACTCATGCAGCGCCGCCGCCGCCGCCCAGGTGCCCCAACTGCTCGGATTGAGTGAGTTGCGTGACGCCATGGCGTCAGGCAACTCACGCAGTGTTGGCGGTACTGGCCGTGAGGACGGCCCGAGCGGCGTCGCGTCCTGAGATCAAGGCACCCTCGAACCAGCCGGCATGCTCGGCTGCGATGTCGGACGTCGCGAAGACCAGACGTCCGGTCGGCGCCCACGCCTCGGCGGTGAGCCGGTGCGACTGACCAGCGGGCCCAGTGACCCAGGTGCCCAGGCTGGCGGCGTCACTGATCCAGTCGTGCGTGGTGTGCCCGAGCAGCTCGGCGTCCGGAAAGAAGCGAAGGAGTGCGCGCGTCAGGTGCGCGTCGTCGTCCGGGTCGAAGCCGTCGACCGGCCAGCCGAAGCCGATGGTGAGGGTGTGGTCGCCGGATGCGCGGTCGCCGTACAGCCAGTTGAGACCGTCCCCCTTGCCGAAGGCCAGGGCATGCTCGGGGACGCCGCGGGTCAGCATCCACACCTTGAAGGCACGGCCAGCGTTTCCGCCGAACGCGTCCTCCAGCCGGTCCTCGAGTGAGGGTGTGAACCGGACGTCGGGCAGCGCGTTGACGGGGACTGCCATGACGACGGTGGCCGCAGTGAAGGCGGCGTGTGCCGCGCGCACGCTGACCGTCTGCTCATCGTGGAACACCTGCGACACCGGCTGGCCCAGCTCCACGTCGATGCCGTCGGTGGCCGCCAGAGCTTCGGCAAGAGCAGACCACCCGGACTCGGGGGCGTAGCGCAGGTAGCTCATGTCGCCGATCGGACCTTCGGACGCCATCGCGTAGAGGAGAGCGTCGACGCCTCCGACTGCGGGGTCGCAGCCACCGGTGATGGACCACCACCCGTGCACGACGTCGCGGACGGTGGTGGGGGCGTCGATGGCGTCGAGGTAGTCGTTGAGCGAGAGGAAGAAGCGCGGGTCGTCGGTGCCGGCCGCCATTGCCTCGGCGTCGCGGGTGATGACGTCCATGGCTGCCGCACTTGCGGTGTCGTCGGCCGGGAAGGGGGCGTCGAGCCGCAGCGCACCGTTGGAGTACCACCGCGTGGAGGACGCCGGTGGAACCTCTCGGACGCCGATGCCGTACCGCCCGAGCTCTTCGCGCGCCAGGTGCTGCTGGTCGGTGAACCAGCCGCCGCCGACCTCGATCTGCAGTTCGGTGTCGGGGAACGTGGACGTCCAACCGCGTCCTCCGACCCGGTCTCGGGCCTCGAGGACGAGCACGCGGCGTCCGGCGTCGGCGAGGTCGCGCGCCGCACGGAGCCCGGCCAGCCCGGCCCCGACCACGATCACGTCGTGCTGGGGACTCACGGTCATGAAGGCTCCTTGGCGGGGGACTTCGAGGCTATGGGGGCCCAAATGCGGAAGGCAAGTGCGCGTTCCGCGTCCACCAGCTGCGCACTCGGCGTCCGCAACCGTCACTCAGGAGTGCACTCGGTGGGCCAAAGCGTCACTCAGGTGTGCACTCGGCGGGCTCTAGCGGGAGTGGCTGAGGCCGCGAACCAGGATCCAGGTGAGCAGGATGCTGATCGCGGAGATGACGCCGATCGGTGCCAGCAGCTGCCAGGCCGGTTCGTTGCCGCGTGCGTCGGCGACGAAGACCGTCGCCAGGATCGGCAGCCCGGTGAGTGCCAGGAACACCAGCATCGCTGGTGCAGCGGCGTACCCGAGGGGACGCCGCTGCCACAGTGAGCCCCCCACGATGGCGACCGCGGGAAGGAAGAACGCCAGATCCAGCACGTGCACGGGGTTGGTCGGCAGGTTCATGTCGCTCACCGCGACGGGCGCGGTGCCGTCGACGAGCGCCGGAACAATGTCAGAGAGCCACAGGAAGCCGAAGAGCACGACGGTCAGCAGCAGGAAGCATGCCGCGAGCCGCTCCTTGCGAAAGTCGAGAGCGTTGGCGACGCCGTTGGCGTCCAGGCTGACTGCTCCGCCGATGAGAGCGAACACCGACGCTCCGAGGACCGCCACCCACAGCAGGAAGAGTGGGCCGAACTGGATGGAGAACGCGTAGATCACATAGTTGTAGACGGTGAACGTGACGAAGCCGAGCCAGACCAGGTAGGACGCCAGCGACCCACGAAGCGCTCGCCACGCGAAGAACGCCGTCAGCGGAGCGACGACTGCGAGGTTCACGATGTCCTGGGCGATGGCCTGGTCGACGAAGGCCACGGTCTCGGCACCGTAGAAACGGTTGACGTCGACGAGCGCGATCAGGCTGCCAACGGCCGCAAGCGCCGCGGTGGCGAGGGAGAGGCGCAGCCACGGTGCTGGGTCTTTGTGCATCACGCCGCTGAGGCCGGTCAGCGGTGGCTCCTCGGTGAGTACCAGGTCGGCACTGATGTGAACGGGAGCGTGGTGTGTCGCGGTCATAGCGTCAGGATGGATCGGCACCCCCTGGTCCGCTAGGGGCCTTGGTCCGGCCGTAGGTCATGTCCGACTTGTCTAGCGGATCCCGGTGTCGAGCATCAGCTGTGCCTCGACGAGGTCACCGGCGTCCAAGGTGAACGTCTTGACGTCCTCCGATGGCAGACCCTCGGTGGACGTGGCGTGCACCTCGACAGATCCCAGCGGTGCGGCGAGCTCGAATTGACCGTCGGCGTCCGTGGTGGTCGACGTCACGACTGTGCCTTCCTGCACCACCTCGACCCGGGCTCCGACTGCGGGTGCCGGTGGGCACGGGTGGATAAGCGTCTCGACCGGGCAGGTGGGGCCCATCAGCACCTGACCGGTGACGGTGGCGGGCAGATCAGGCTCTCCCGCCCCGCAGCCGCTCAGCACGGCCAGCCCCACGGCGGCGGCGAAGACTAGGCGGGATCCCCTCATCGTCATTGGACGCCGCCAGGTCGTGGGTCGTTCCCGCCGACTCGGATGCCGGCCAGGCGACGGATGGCGTCCAACCCGGCCGGAGTGCCCGGCCAGTGGCGGGCAATGGCGCCGTCTCCGGCGTGGCGGGTGACCCAGCGAAGGGTGAGGGCCACGATCACCGCGTCGTCGGCGTAGCCCAGAACGGGGATGAAGTCGGGAATCAGGTCGATCGGCGACACGAGATACGCCAGCAGCACGAACAGCCCGACACGGACGCTGCGTGGAACCTCGGGGGCGCGAGCCAGACGCGAGACGAGCCGGACGACGTCGGGCAGCAGGCGCAGCGCGTCGGCAGTTGACGCGTCGTCGGGCCGGTTGAGCCAGAGCAGTGCCGCGAGTGCGAGCCAGACGAGCGCGAGCCCGGCAACGACGGCGATCACGATGTCCCAGGGCACCTGGACAGTCTCTCGTGTGGAGCGATGTGCGCTGAAGGGTGCGTCTTCACTCGCCGTGGCGTGCGGCCGGCCCTACGCTGGCGCCATGATTCGATTCCTGATTCGTCTGGCGATCTTTCTGGCGTCGGCCGCGATCGGTCTGCTGGTGGCCAAGGTGGTACTCGACGGCATGAGCATCGACGCAACGTCGTTCATCACCGTCGTGGTGATCTTCGCGGTGCTGCAGTCGATCCTGTCACCGTTCTTCGCGAAGGTGACCGCGAGGAACGCGCCCGCCCTCCTCGGTGCCACGGGGCTCATCTCGACGTTCGTTGCCCTCTTGGTGGCTGACCTGGTCAGCGACGGTCTCACGATCGATGGTGTCGACACGTGGGTGTTCGCCACCCTGATCGTCTGGATCGTCACGATGCTCGCCACCCTGCTGCTGCCCATCATCTTGGTGAAGATGGGCGTCGAGAGCGCGCGGGAACGCCGCAACGACTGACGGCGCTGCATCACGACGTGAGCGAGCTTCGCCCGACTCCCCCCCTTCTTCCGTGATCGGAGCGTTTCCGGCACTTCTTGGCCACCTGTAGGCGTCGAATCTGCCGGAAACGCTCCGATCACCGGGTTGGGCATCGCAACAGTTGACGCTGCGTCAGGA
>JAHELE010000134.1 GCA_024644345.1 Actinomycetes bacterium
CGCCCTCGTTTCGTTCGAAGACGTGGTGGCCGAGTACTCCAGCCCAGAACTGAGCCTGTCCAAGGGCGTTGTGACAGTCAATAACCACGGCGAGTACGGATCTGGCCACTGGACCTCCCGGACGCCTGACGACGAGTTCCCTCCGCCGAGCCTGAGTGGAGGCTACTCCCGATTTCCCATTGTCGTACTAGACGAACATCGTTGAGAACCTCTCGGCTCTGTCGGAGGGCGGATGAGCCCACCCCGCCGCCTAGCTCGCGGACGGTTGCCCGATAAGGCGGAATCGTCATCGGCAAGCACGGACGCGCCGCCGCCCAGCTCCCGCCAAGCCGGGTGCGCACAGCGTGGATCGACGAGTGCGGAGGACACATCCTGTACGCCGCCGGCGGGACAATCTACGAGCGCGTCGTGATGGCCGACGGAAGCCTCGACTTCGTCGAAGTGACACGGCACCAGACCAAACGGAACCGCAAGCCGGACGGCAGTTGGGCACCGAATCACTCAACGCGCAATTCGAACGGGCCTTCTACAACCGGCGACTCCCCGCCTGGGGTCTGCACAACCAGACCGTCATCGTCCTGATGGGCGCCCTCGCTAGTTTCACCAGTGCCCGTCGTTGTCGCGGAAGGGAATCTGCCCAGATCCGGAAGTACCTTCACAGGGGACGTCACCCTTTGGCGGCTGAGCGACCTTGCGGGTGAACCTCCCATCGATTTCACAATGGTGGGTTCGTGCCCCTGTGCCGCCCGAATTGCTGGTCAGGTTGGCCACACAGAGGAGACATGCCGATGGCCCTGATGCCATGCTGAGCCAAATCCGCAATGAGAGGCCCTGATGACGGCTACCGTTTCGTACGACCGGTCGGCGTTCGCCCTCCTGCAGGACCAACTGTGCGAACGGTGGGGCGCCATGGCCGTCCCTACCGCCGGCGGCTTATCCACGACGATCGTTGTGGTCGCGTCCGACAGCTTGTACCTCCCCAGCCGTTTTGCACCTCTTGTGCCTGCCTACGAAGAGCGCTACCTCTTTATGCTGCTGCTCCTCGCTCGGTCGAGACAGACCCGAATCGTGTACGTGACGTCGTCACCGATGCCTCCCCGTCTGGTGGACTACTTCTTCGGCCTGATCCCGGGTCACGATCACGACGAGCTTCGCAAACGGCTGACTGTCATCGCACTAAGCGACAGTTCCTTTCGACCACTAACCCAAAAGATCCTCGAACGTCCCAGGGTGATCGCCCGTTTACGAAGCCTTCTTGGCCCCGCGCCTCAAGGTCTGCTGGTGCCCTTCATAACGTCGGAGCTCGAGGCTCAACTCGCTCTGGAGTTGGGTATTCCGGTCTACGGCCCGGACCCCTCTCTGGCCCATCTAGGCACCAAGACCGGCAGCCGCAAGGTGTTCGCCGCCGCCGGGATTGATATCGCCGCTGGCGTCGAAGGACTGCGAGGTGTTGATGATCTGCGGGAGGCACTCGCCGAGATTGCCCAACGTACGCAGACCGAAAGGGTGATCGTCAAGATTGATGACGGCGTAAGCGGCATGGGAAACGCAGTCATGCGTCTCCCTGGTGACGGCGAACTCGACGTCGAGGAGTTGACGCAGCTTCTGGAGCTGGAGGATCGCTCGCAGAGCAAGGATTCGTTCATGGAACGCTTCGACGCGACGGGTGGAGTCGTTGAAGAGTTCCTCACTGGGTCAACGGTTTGTAGTCCCAGCGTTCAGTTGCGGATCAGCCCGCGGGGCGAAGTCGCAGTGCTCTCTACCCATGATCAAATTCTCGGTGGGCCGTTGGGCCAGACATATCTGGGGTGCAGCTTTCCCGCTGGCAAGGAGTATTCGAGAGATCTGATTGAGCCGAGCTTGGCGGTCGGGCGGCAGCTCGCTAGCCAAGGTGTGGTTGGCCCCTCCTCCATCGACTACGTGAGCACCCAACGCGACGACGGAACGTGGCGCAGCTGCGCCGTAGAGATCAACCTTCGCAACAGCGGCACCACACATCCCGCGCTGACTCTGCAAGCGCTAACCGACGCGCCGTTCAACGCTGAAACAGGCGAGCTTGTGTCGCGCGGCCGCGCCAAGCACTACCTCGCGACCGACCATCTCGAACACCCGCGGTTCGCTAGTCTGACGCCCGACGATCTTCTCGACGTGATCGCCGAGAACGGTCTCGGCTGGGACGACGAAACGCATACTGGGATTGCATTTCACCTGGCCAGCGCGATTGCGGTAGGCGGGCAGGTCGGCCTCACGGCGATCGGAGACTCAGACCGCATGGCGCAGCGACTTTACGACTCGGCGAAAGGCGTGCTCATCACCGCCACTGCCAACTAGCTCAGCATCCATCTCGCTGCCGGGTCTGGCGACCTCAGGCCGGATCGGAGGCCGCTGGGCCGACGACCCGCCGGAGCACGAGTGAAGGTTCTGGCTCCGCGTTCTCCTCGAACCTGAGTCCGCGGTGTGCTGCAAGATGTTGGCGCGTGTCGAGACTGCCTTCGATGACGAAGCCATGTCTAAGCCAGAACGACAAGCCGCGGTCATTGCGTGCATGCACGATGGCGCGGTACTCCGTCGCATCAGGAAGGCGCTCCTCAAGCCAATGCAGCAGGGCTGCACCGATGCCACGCCCCGTACATCCCGCGGCGGCATAGAGTCGCCGCAGCTCAAGCGTGCCATCATCGTCGCGACCGAAGTCGAGGTACCCAACCAAGTCTTGGCCCTCCGCCGCCACGGCGAAGTGGGAGTCTGCATCGCCCTGCCCGCGACGGATAGCGGCCGCCAAGGATTCGGGTGTGCACGACTGCGCGATGAACGCTTCATACACTGCCTCCTGGGCAATCGGAGCATATGTCGCCCTCGCGGCCGCCGCGGCCAACGGCGCGAGGAGTGCAACATCATCCAGGGACACGGGCCGGATGTTCAGATTCACGTCTCCGATGATTGCCCCTGAGCCCTCAAATGTCACTGAGGCGGCGAGGACGTTTCACTTCCCTAGCAATAAACCTCCCTCACGAATCATGGGTTGATTGATAAGGTGAGGAAACGTCCGGGCCTCTTGAAAGGCGGTGAAGAACGCCGCCCTTTGCGTTGGGCCGTGGACGTCGAGGGTATTGCCTAGCAGCGCTCGCTAGTAGACGCCACGCCTCACCTGATGGCTGACTCTCTGAGAGCCCCCAGACCCCGACCCGGGTAGCCGTTTGCCCTCCACTTCGGCCGAGGCACTGGCTGCCGCTCTTGATTCCTGGGCCCGAAACTAGTCACCCAGTCCCACCGACCCACTCTCCCTGGGGCTATCTGACCGCTGAATTACCGAGCAGCCCACAGACTTGACCCCGCGACTCCCGCAAACCCCCGATGGACCTTGGGCAAGTTGATCGGGATCGCCGTCTTGGAGCCTCAAGGTCCGTCCGTCGCGAGATGAACCGGGGGTTGAGGGGAGTTCTGCTGGAAAAGCTACGTGAGTACCCGAACCTCGGTGTCCAAGGTTGAGGGCGGTGACCATACGGCAGCAACGGCGACCAATGCACCATGCGGTGCATGAATAGGTTCCAGGTGGCTGATGAAGTGGCGCACTACACCGTCGGCGCATACCACCGGAATCCAGATTGGCGGAGACGCGGGCACGGTGTTCAGCCGCCAGGCGCGCCCCCATCCAGCCCAGTGACGAGCGTGGAACTCAGGCGGAATCAACACGGTCACCAGTCGGCCCAGTATGGCGCCGCGGTTGTAGCCGAATAGCGACGTAGCACCCTCGCTCCAGAACTCGATCCGCCCCTGCCTGCTCGCAATGACAACTGCAACATCATCGAGGCTCGGGGTCGACGTCGCAGCGGACACGTGAGGATTCACACCACCAGTATCACGCACGGTCTAGGCAGATGCAGAGATGCTGCGATCCAGCACTACTCAACGACTGTCGGAGACTGCGAGGATGAGGGCCGTCTTGGCCGCGTCGTACAGCCCCTGCGATTGACGATGCGAGTCGCCGATCGCAGTCACGCCAACATCGCCGGCCACGGCGATCGCGCTTGCCATGTGGAACACCACCCCTGTGCCGGTCTGTTCATCCCAGCCCAACTCGGCTTCCTGGATCACGTCTAGCAGATCATCCGGCGTAAGGGTCGAGAAACTGTCGTGGTGAAGGTGGTCGGTGGCAAGGTATGTCTTGCATTGGCCATCTACGTCGAGGCGACCCGAATCGCAATCGTAGCTCGCGTCGGTGAGTGCCTGGAGCGTCAGCATGGGATGAGTCGTGCCCCCATTTCGGAGGTTGATCTCCACTGGCTTTAGCGCCCAGCCTTCGGGGTGGTTAGTGGCGATGAAATCGATGGCGAAGCGTCCGATGACGCCTCGTCCGGCCAGTTCCTGCCCGATGGCCAGACCGGGCTCGACCATGGAACGCACGTACTCTTCATAGGCCGGGAAGCGGCAACCAAGATACGTCTGATTGTGAGGTCCGCCAAGAACTTGATCGTGCGTTGAGAGCACCTCGACTTCGCCTAGCGGTGAGGCGCGCATCTGGATACTCGGACTGCGCATGTCCACGCCGACGACTAGTTCCTCGACCACAGCCCTGGAGGTTTCGAGCGTTGCCAGGAACCGCTCCGACGTCCCGGATTGGTCTTCGAGGGCCAACTGAGTCAGTGAACGACGAATGGTGGACCTGGAGGCATCAGCAGGCAGGTGTGCGATGGCGTTCCCAAGTCCGCTTACACCCTCATCGAGCTTGATGAGCACGTCGTGGCACCCCGATCGGGCCTGGACATCTTGGACCGCGTTGATCAGGTCTTCGACGTCGCGCAGGTCCTCGACCCCTGCAGGACCCGGGAATCCGGCTACGTCGAAAATGCGGCGACTCCCGGTCTTGGTGCCCAGCGGAGCGAGGGCGGGGTCGGGGCCATACACCGGGGTGTTCAGTGCAAGCCCTAGTTGTGCCTCGAATTCTGTAGCCACGAAGGGAACGATTAGCCTGCGCTCTTGACCTTCGAGCAGATTTCGTAGTCGGGCGAGAACCCTGGGCCGTTCGAGAACCTTCTGAGTGAGCGGTCGGAATGAATTGTCGCTGAGCGACACCAACGTCAGTCGATCCCGCAACTGCGCGGGGACAACTCCCGGTATCAGCGTCAGGTAGTAGTCGACCAGCCTTGGCAGAATCGGCAGTGACGTCACGTAGATGACACGCGTGTTCGGGGACTTCGCTAGAAGGAGCACGTTACAGAGGTAGCGCTCCTCGTAGGCAGCAATCACTGGCGCCATATGATCCGGCAACTCGACCGTCAGCGAACTGATCACCAGCAGCGTGCGGGCGGGCCCCTCTGTCGCGCGCATGGTGAGATCGGGCCACATGGGCACCAAACGTTCCTGCAGTGCTTGGTAAGTCTGGCCGGCAGGAACAGGCGAGCCTGGCATGGAAACACCTCGTGCCTTCTGGATCGACCGAGAGGGGCCGAAGCGCTGTCACCGTAGTCGTTCGTTGGCTGCATGCAGCACTGTCCCATCGATCCACAGGATGATGAAAGAGTAGTCCGATGAGTGCTTTCGGCGACTGGTCTCCAGAACCAGTCGGTGGGAGTCGCCGCAACTTATATGCCGGAGCCTACTGATCTACCCCGTCGATTCGGTGTGGGCACGGAGGTTCAGTGGACGTTTGCTGCGCATGTTCCGAGCTTTGGAAAGGCATGACCGTCTCGGTCGATGGAAGCGGGCGAGGAGCACAAGTTCAACCGCAGCGACTATCTGTGCGTCCTGCCTCCCACGCGTCTACGGCATGCGAGCCGACACCGAGTCACTCAACGCGCAGTTCGAACGGGCCTTCTACAACCGGCGACTCCCAGCCTGGGGGCTGCACAACCAGACCGTCATCGTGCTGATGGCCGCACTCGCCCAGAACGCCTGGGCAAGACACACCTGGCAGCGGGCCATCGACCGCCAACAGTCACCTCCTCAAATCGCTGCCTAACTCACCCGATTCCACCAAGTCATCACCCCCCTGGTTCAACCGCGCCCGCTCGCGGATCGGGAGCTAAGAAAGGGCTTTCTGACACTCCCCTGAGCGCCGCATCGACGACGAGTCCGGCCACCTAGACTTAAGGCGCCTCGATCCGACCAGATCGCGGCAGGGTCCAGCAGGTTTCCCACAAGGAATCCCGCACGTCCCGCCCTCGTAGCTCAGGGGATAGAGCATCGGTTTCCTAAACCGTGTGTCGCTGGTTCGATTCCAGCCGAGGGCACGTCTCTGATCTGCTGGAATGGACT
>JAHELE010000033.1 GCA_024644345.1 Actinomycetes bacterium
CGTGCGTAGCGGCACGGTCGACCATGCCATCCGCTTCACCACCGACGTGACCGACAAACGCTACGTCTGGCCGGCGCGCCATCAGGCCGGATCGGTCAACAACCGCAACTACCCCCCGATGGGCGCCCGTTTCCGGCTCAAGGGGTCCTACGACCTCTCGCAGTACGGCAGCAAGACGCGCGTGGTTCTGCGGGCCATGAAGCAGTACGGACTGGTGCTCGCCGACAACGGCTCGCCCTGGTACTTCCAGGGGGAGGCCAGCACGAAGTGGCCGGCCAAGCTCATTGTCCAGCTGAAGCAGGTTCCGGCCCATGCGTTCGTCGCGGTCGACACGTCCGTACTGATGGCCGATGGGGACAGTGCCCGAGTGGTTTCCCGCTGACGGCGTCCCCCCTGCCCCTTCACACGTCGCGAACGGTCCGCACGCCCAGCAGCGCCGCAAACCCCAGCAGGCCCACCCCAGCGGCGACATCGATACTCCACAGCGCCCGACGTCCGAGCCGTTCGCCGAGGCGCGATGCCACCAGAGCGAGCCCGACGAACCACACGCCGCTGCCGGTCATCACTCCGATCAGAAGGGCGCCGGCAGACCCCGTCGAGTCGAGCACCGACGTCGTAGCAGCGGCACCGAAGATCGCGGCCCACGAAATGATGGTGAGGGGGTTGGACGCCGTGGCCACCAGACCAGTCCGGTAGGACGCCGGCAATGTGACGACGTCAAGGGCCGCCTCTCCCCCCAGCCGCAGACGCCAGGCATCTCGAAGGGTGCGCACACCCATCCATGTCAGGACGCCCGCGCCGACCAAGCCGAGAGCCAGCCTCACCGGCTCTACCTGGATCAGCGCCGCGGCACCGACAACACCGAGCGCGGCGTAGACAGCGTCGACCGTGGCAGCGCCGGCACCGATCGACGCGGCGGCGCCAAATCCGTGGCGGGTTGCGGCCCGGATACAGAGCAACGAGACCGGGCCGACCTGCGCAGCCACCAAACCGCCCAGCATCAGTCCGACCGCGAATGCCCGCATCACCGGGTGAGCATGACAGGTGCGACGACGCAGAAGCAGCCGATATTCGCGCGGGAGGGGGACGCGGGAAGCTACAGGTAGAGGCCGGTGCTGTTCTCGACGCGCGAAGCCGCGACCGCGTGGATGTCACGTTCACGGAGCAGCACGAGAGTCTCGCCCTTCAGCTCGACCTCGCCCCGGTCCTCCGGTTCGAAGAGCACGCGGTCGGCCAGCTGCACGGTTCGGACGTTCGGACCGACACCCACGACCTCGGCCCATACGAGCCGTTTGCCGACCTGTGCCGTT
The DNA here is from genome assembly GCA_024644345.1 of Actinomycetes bacterium. Lineage (GTDB taxonomy): Bacteria > Actinomycetota > Actinomycetes > JAHEKZ01 > JAHEKZ01 > JAHEKZ01. The sequence continues at coordinate 1,311 of JAHELE010000033.1, forward strand.
GCGGGTATCACGATGCCGCCGGTGGAGCGTCGCTCGCCGTTGGGTCCGTCTTCCTTGACCAGAACTCGGTCGTGGAGCAGCTGGATCGGCAGGGCGTCTGCGTCTGCCATCAGTCGCGGTGGAAGATCTTGCGCAAGACGATCAGCGACGCGATGCTGCCGGCCACGATCGCGATCGGCTTGGCCTTCGGCGAGCCGTCCTCCTCGACGAAGATGCGCTTGACACCGCCGATGGCGTCCTCGGCCAGGGCCTGTGGCTGCAACCGGTCGGAGAGCTCGTCGACCTGGTCGGCCAGTCGCTGCTGCGCTGCGTCGATGTCCGCCTGGATTCGGTCAGGGGACCGCTCGGCCGTGGCAGATTCGGAGTCGGCCTGCTTGGGCTCGACAGGCGGGGCGTCAGCTGGGGTGGTTGAGTCAGTCACAGCACAACCGTAGCCGGGGCCCTCCTACGCCATCCGCCCGGCTCCCACCCGCGGGTCCGGCTTACTGCGAATCTTTTGCAAGTGCTATCTACCTGCAGTAGCGTCGACGACATGACTGCTCCTCCCGGGTCTTCCCGTCGCGTGGGCCGCCACCTCCTGCCGGCTGCCACCTCTCTGGCGGTCGTCCTCACCGTCAGCGCCTGCGGCGGGGCCGACCAGAACGCCAGCGGCGAGCTGACAGTGGCCACCACGGTGGCACCGATCACGTCCATCGCGGCAAACATCGGAGGTGACCGCGTCCAGATCGAGGGAATCGTCCCCGAGGGCACGAACAGCCACACCTTCGAGCCGCCACCCCAGGTCGCTGAGCTGGTGAGTACCGCCGACGTCATCTTGACCAACGGGCTGCAGCTCGAGGAACCGACCAAGGATCTGGCCGAGAGCAACATGAAGGACGACGCCGTCCTGGTCGAGCTCGGTGACGAGGTGCTGCCCCCGGAGGACTACATCTTCGACTTCTCGTTCCCTGAGGAGGATGGCAAGCCCAACCCCCACCTGTGGACCGATCCCACGTACGCCATCAAGTACGCGGAGACGATCGCTGCCACCTTCTCCGAGCAGGACCCCGACAACGCTGACTACTACGCCACGAACCTCAAGGCGTTCACCGACCAGGCGAACGACCTCGCTGATGCGCTCCGGGCAGACCAGAAGTCGGTGCCGGATGGCAACCTCAAGCTCGTGACCTACCACGACGCCTACGCGTACTTCGCCAAGACCTTCGGTTGGACCGTCGTTGGCGCGGTTCAGCCGAAGAACTTCGAAGATCCGACGCCGGTCGAGGTGGCGCGGATCATCGACCAGGTCAAGGCCGAAGGCGTTCCCACCATCTTCGGCTCCGAGGTGTTTCCGTCCGCCGTTCTGGAAGAAGTGGGCCGGGCAACGGGGGCCAGGTACGAGGACACCCTCCGCGACGACGACCTACCAGGTGAGCCGGGCGACGCCACCCACTCGTGGGTGGGTTTGATGCGATACGACTACCAGACCATGATCGAAGGGCTCGGGGGGACGGCCAAGCAGCTGCTGACGGTCGACACCGCCGACGTGGCCCCTGACGACGCGGAGTACCCCCAATGACCGGAACTGGTGTCGGCCCCGTCATCCTCGCGCTCGACCACATCACGGTGGCCTATGACGCCGCGCCCGTGCTTCGTGACGTCTCGTTCCACGTCCACTCCGACCAGTTCACCGGCATCGTCGGCCCATCTGGGTCCGGCAAGACCACCCTGCTGCGCACCTTGTTGGGCGCCATCCGGCCCCAACGTGGATCGGTGACGCCCCGTGCGGACTTGCGGATGGCCTACGTGCCCCAGCTGGAGACGGTGAACTGGAACTTCCCGGTCACCGTCTCCGAGTGCGTTCTGATGGCCCGTACCAAGGGTCGCCAGTGGCCCAGGGCCAGCAAGACCGACCGCGCAGACGTCACCAGTGTTCTCGAGCGGCTCGGCATCGGCGAGGTCGCCCACCGGCACATCCGACAGCTGTCGGGTGGGCAACAGCAACGCATGTTCCTGGCCAGGGCCCTGCTCAGTGATCCCGAGCTGCTGGTTCTCGACGAGCCGACGTCCGGCGTCGACGTCAGCACCCGACACGACATGCTCCACCTGTTGGCCGACCTGCACGAGGACGGCATCTCGATCGTGCTCACCACCCACGACCTCAACGGGATGGCCGCCCACCTGCCCCATCTGGTGACGATCAATGGCCAGATCGTCGCCGAGGGCACTCCGCACGAGGTCATCACCCCCGACGTCCTCGAGCGCACCTTCGGGGCGCGCCTCGAGGTGCTCGAGCACCTCGGCATGCCGGTCGTGATTGACGACTATCACCGGCTCAGCCCTCGGGCCGTCTCATGACGTCGACGCTGCTCTTCCTCGACTCACTGACCGGTCCACTGCAGTACGGCTTCTTCCAGAAGGGTCTGGTGGTCGCCACGATCTCTGGAGCGCTGCTCGGCTTCGTGGGCGTCTACATCACACTCCGCGGCATGAGCTACATCGGCCACGGCCTGTCGCACGCCATCTTCGGTGGCTTCGCCGCAGCGTCACTCGTCAGCGCGTCGTTCATCTACCTGGGCGCAGGCATCTGGGGGGTCTCGTCGGCCCTGGCCATCAACTGGGTGACGCGCAAGCACCGGATCGGCGCGGACGCGGCGATCGGCGTCATCACCACCGCATCGTTCGCCCTGGGCGTCGCCCTCCTCTCTCGGTTCGGCAGTTCCGGCCCGAGCTTCGACAACGCGCTTTTCGGCTCGATCTACGGCATCAGCGCCGACCAGATCATCATGCTGATCGGAGTCTCGGCCGCGACTACCGCCTTCGTCTTCTTCCGCTACCGCTCGTTGCTCTTCACTACTTTCGACCCCGAGGTCGCAGCGGCGTCCGGCGTGAACGTCGCGCGAACCGAGGCAATCTTGATGCTGCTGCTGTCGCTGTCGATCCTGGCGACGCTGACAGTGATTGGTGTGACGCTCGTGGCGGCGATGCTCGTCATCCCGGCCGTCGTGGCCCGCATGATCACCGACTCGTTCGGACGCATGCTCGTGCTCTCGACCGCCATCGGCGCCGCCTGCGGCCTGACGGGCATGTACCTGAGCTACTTCGCCGCCGTCCCCTCCGGAACCATGATCGTCCTGACGGGGGCCGCAGTCTTCTGCCTCGCGCTCGCATGGCAAGGTTGGCGTTCCCTGGCCCGCACCGCTGGCCTCGATGACCACCACGAAGACACCGTCGAGGTCGTTCCCTCGGCAACCAGGAGCACCTGATGTCCCAAACACCTCGGCTCTCTGTTGGTGACACCGCCCCAGACTTCGTGCTGCTCGACGACGCCGGCGGCTCGGTGCGCCTGTCCGACCTCCGCGGGCGCAAAGTGATCGTCTACTTCTATCCGGCGGCTATGACGCCTGGTTGCACGACTCAGGCCTGCGACTTCACCGCCGCTATGACCGACTTCACCGACGCTGGCTACACCGTTCTCGGCATCTCCCCTGACATGCCCGACAAGCTCGCCACCTTCCGCAGCAAGGGAGCCCTCAACTTCACGCTGCTCTCCGACCCGAGCAAGGAGACGCTGACGGCGTACGGCGCGTTCGGTGAGAAACAGCTCTACGGAAAGACCGTGGTCGGCGTGATCCGCTCGACGTTCGTGATCGACGAGGACGGCATCATCGAGCAGGCTCAGTACAACGTCAAAGCCAAGGGTCATGTGGCCAAGCTCGCGCGCGAGCTGGCCATTCCGCTTCCGTAGCCACCTCTGCCTAGAATCACCTCACCACGCGGAAGTGGCGGAACTGGCAGACGCGCAGGATTTAGGTTCCTGTGCCCTAGGGCGTGGGGGTTCAAGTCCCCCCTTCCGCACAGTCGCCGCGTTGCACGGTTGACGGGTTACCCTCAGCCCGTGCAGACCACGTTCACGACCGAGATCCGAGGGTTCGGCAACAACACCGGCATTGAGGTTCCCGAAGCTAGTATCGCCGAGCTCAGCAGCAGCAAGAAGCCTCCGGTCAAGGTCAACGTTGCGGGCTACACCTACCGAAGCACAGTTGCGGTTCGAGGCGGCAGCTACTTGATCTCGCTGTCCAAGGCACATCGCGAAGCCGCTGGCCTGTCTGCCGGCGACCGCGTCGAGGTCACCTTGGTTCTCGACGATGGGCCTCGCAGCGTCGACGTACCGCCCGCTCTTGCAGACGCTCTAGAAGATGCCGGGTTGAGCGACTCCTTCGCTGCACTGTCGTACTCCAAGCGCAAGGAGTTCTGCCGTCAGGTGGCGGTCGCCAAAGCAGACGACACGCGCACCCGGCGCATCGCCAAGGTCATCGACTCACTCCGCTGACGACTTACCCGACGCAGCGGCACCAACACGGTCGGCCAGTGCTCGGAACGCGACCCCACGGTGACTGATCGCATCCTTCTCGCTCGCTGACATCTGCGCCGTTGTGCGGTCCTCACCGTCCGGCACGAAGACCGGGTCGTAGCCGAAGCCGTTCGACCCACGTGGCTCTCGGATGATGGTTCCGCGAAGCTCCCCCCGTACCACTTCCTCCAGGCCCGTGGGCGACACGAGCGCCGCTGCGCAGACGAACGCCGCTGCTCGGTTCGAGTCGTCGACGTCTGCCAGCTGCGCCAGGAGCAGGTCGAGGTTGCCCCCGTCGTCGCCATGCCTCCCCGCCCAGCGCGCTGAGAAGATCCCGGGCATCCCACCCAGCACGTTCACTGCGAGGCCAGAGTCGTCGGCGATCGCCGGCAGATCTGTAGCAGCAGCGATCGCCCTTGCCTTCAGCAGAGCGTTTTCTTCGAACGTGAGGCCGGTCTCGGCGACATCCGGCACGTCCGGGAAGGCGTCAAGGCTTACCAGGTCGACATCCACCCGTGCCTCGTCCAGGATCCGCCGCACCTCGACGACCTTGTGGGCGTTCCGGGTGGCCAGAACTACTCGGGCCGTCACCGACTGAGCGCCTCGTGCTGCAGCCGGGTCAGCTCCGCACACCCGTCCGAGGCGAGGTCAAGCAGTGCGTCGAGCTCGGCTCGGTCGAACGGAACGCCCTCAGCCGTCCCCTGCACCTCGATGAAGCGCCCGTCCCCGGTGCAGACGACATTCATGTCCGTCTCGGCCGTGACGTCCTCGTCGTAGCAGAGGTCAAGCACCGGGGTCCCACCGACGACTCCCACTGACACGGCGGCCACAGACGCCGAGAAGGGCTTCGCGCCCGCCTTCACGTACCCCTGTTCCTCGGCCCAGCTCACAGCGTCGGCCAGGGCGACATAGGCGCCGGTGATCGCGGCCGTCCGCGTGCCGCCATCTGCCTGCAGGACGTCGCAGTCGAGCACCACGGAGTTCTCGCCAAGGGCCGACAGGTCGACGACGCCACGGAGCGCACGGCCGATCAGACGTGAGATCTCGTGGGTGCGTCCGCCGATCTTTCCGCGCACGGACTCGCGGTCGCTGCGCGTGTGCGTCGAGCGGGGAAGCATCGAGTACTCGGCGGTCACCCAACCGAGGCCACTTCCCTTTCGCCACCGCGGAACGCCCTCGGTCAGTGATGCGGTGCATAGCACCCGGGTGCGGCCGAACTCGACGAGGACCGACCCCTCAGGATGCTCGCTCCACTCGCGGGTGAAGGTGACTGGACGAAGCTGGTCGGCCGCTCGGCCGTCGACACGCGTCATGCGCCGAAGGCTACCGAGCGAGCTCGTAGCTGGAACCGGGGGTGGCGAGCTCGATCGTGCCGTCGAACACCGAGGCCGCCTCGTCTCCGGCGACCTGAGGGTCATGCCAGGGCGGGACGTGCGTTATCACCAACCGGCCAACCTCGGCGTCCCGCGCGATCTCCCCGGCCTGGCGGCCGGACAGATGAAGATCAGGACGGTTGTTGTCGGTGTCCCGGAACGATGCTTCGGAGAGGAACAGGTCGGCGTCGCGCGCCAGCTCCGCCAGTGCTCGGCAGGGCCCGGTGTCACCGCTGTAGACGAAAGACGCGCCGTCCGCCTCGAACCGCGTGGCGTAGGCCTCGACCGGATGAGCCACTCGTTCCGCACGCACGCGGAACGGGCCGACCGACGCGGCCACCGCAAGCTCGCGGAAGTCAAAAACCTCGGACATCGGGCGCGACGACGACATGCCGTAGGCAGCGGCCATACGTTCTGCGGTGTCGGTCGGACCGAAGACCGGAATGCGACCTGCGAAGTCGTACGAGCCGTATCGATGAGCGACGTACAGGGCGGTCAGGTCGATGCAGTGGTCTGGATGCAAGTGGCTCAGCACGATCGCGTCGATGTCCGTCAGCTCGATATGTCGCTGCAGCGCACCGACCGAGCCCTGTCCCAGGTCGACAACCACCCGGAAGCCGTCTCGCTCGAGCAAGTAGCACGATGCGGCGCTGTCTGGTCCCGGCATGCTGCCGGAGCACCCGACGATCGTCAGCTTCACGCGAAGGCACCGGCGGCCTCGACCGTCGCAACCTCAGGGCCGAGGAAGCGCGAAGCGAGGGCGCCGAACGGGGCGGGATCACCAGTCGCGAGGAAACGATGCACCGGTACCGGAAGGGTCTCGTCTCTCAGCAGCTGACGCTCCGACAGCACCCGATACACATCGCGAGCCGTCTCGTCGGCACTGGACACCAACGTCACCTCGTAGCCCATGACGTACGAGATCACGCCTGCCAACAGTGGGTAGTGCGTGCAGCCGAGCACTAACGTGTCGACTCCCGCCTCGCGAAGCGGGTCGAGGTACTCGTGGGCCGTGGCGAGAACTGCCGGTCCACCGGTCAGGCCCTGCTCCACGTACTCGACGAACCGCGGACATGCCTGCTGGCTGACCTGGATGCGCGGCGCAGCGGCGAACGCGTCGAGGTAGGCGCCCGAGGTGACCGTGGCGTCCGTGCCGATGACGCCGACGTGTCCGTTGCGCGTCGCATGGACGGCACGGCGGACGGCTGGATGAACCACTTCCACCACGGGCACGCGGTAGCGCTCACGGGCGTCCCGCAGCACGGCCGCGCTGGCGCTGTTGCAGGCGATGACAAGCATCTTGACGCCCTGGTCGACGAGGTGGTCCATCACGTCGAGGGCGAAGGCCCTGACTTCGGCAATGGGTCGAGGTCCGTACGGCCCCCTGGCTGTGTCACCGACGTACAGGATCGGCTCGTGCGGCAACAGATCGAGAACCGACCGAGCAACAGTCAAGCCACCGACGCCGCTGTCAAAGATCCCAATCGGTGCATCCGCCACGGGCACAGCGTAACGGCACACCTTTGGGGAAAGTCTGCGTCGCTATGGGTGTCGGAAGATTCCCCAAAGGCGTGTATCCACAGGGCGGTGGCGAAGGCGACGCCGCTCGGGGACCATCCGCGCATGCTGAAGATCACCCTGGCCGCGCAGCGTCACGCTGACCGCCAGCGCGACGCGAGGCGTCAGGAGAATGTGCTGACCCGCGAACAGCTCATCGAGCACGGTACGACTGTCAGCCAGATCAGAGCCCAGGTACGGGCGCGCCGCTGGCGGCAGATCCATCCTGGCGTCTACTACCTGTCCAACGGCCCCATCACGCGCGGCGCCGAGTTGTGGGCCGGTCTTCTGTGGGCTGGCGACGGAGGGGTGTTGGGCTTTGAGTCGGCCGCCGAGGTGGTGGGGCTCACCCCCTTCAGATCGGTCGGCTCCCCGGTCACCGTGGTGGTGCGGTGGGAGAGGCGAGCTCGAACAAGACCCGGAATCGTTGTCCGGCGGCGGCGTCACCTGGCCCGGATGATCCGACGCGGGATGCCGCCGTCGACCACCGTGGAGCACACAGTCCTCGATCTTGCGAGCGAATCCCCCTCCGTCCGGGACGCGGTCGGGTGGATTACCGCCGCCTACCGTCTGCACCTCACCACACCAGACGCGCTCGCTGCAGCGTTGCGCTCACGCGTGCGACTCAGACGTCGCCGTCTCCTCGAGTCCCTGCTGATCACCGTGCCCGACGACACCGAGAGCCCGCTAGAGGTCGAGTACCATCTCCGGGTCGAACGGGCGCATGGTCTACCCCGGGCCAAACGCCAAGTGCGAGCGAATCTTGGCGGTCGGCGGATCAGGCGGGACGTCGACTACGACGAGTACGGCACCGTCGTCGAACTGGACGGCCGTCTCGGGCACGATGACCCTCAGCACCGGTTCCGAGACATGGATCGTGACAACGAGACCACCGTGGAGGGTAAACGCACTCTTCGCTACGGTGCCGCCGACGTCTTCGGGGGCCCGTGTCGGGTGGCCAGACAGGTGGGTGGCGTCCTGGCACGGGCTGGCTGGACAGGCACGCTACGTACCTGTGGCCCGAACTGCCGCGCTTTGGGGTAACGCCGCGAGCCTATGGCGACCCAAGGTTTCCCCAAAGATGTGCCGTACCGGGGTCAGGCCCAGAGCTGGCCCTCGATCGCCGCTTCGGCCGCATCAAGATCGTCGGCGTCGTAGACACCGGTCGAGAGGTACTTCCAGCCCCCATCACAGACGATGAAGGCGATGTCGGCCTCCAGCCCTGCCTTCATCGCCTTCGCGGCCATTCCGAGTGCAGCATGCAGGATCGCCCCGGTCGAGATCCCCGCGAAGATGCCTTCTTGGTCAAGCAGCTCTCGGGTGCGCCGCACCGCGTCGCGAGGGCCGACCGAGAAGCGTGAGGTGAGCACGGACGCGTCATACAGCTCGGGGACGAACCCTTCGTCGAGGTTGCGTAGCCCGTAGACGAGCTCGCCGTACCGGGGCTCGGCCGCGACGATCGCTATGTCGGGCTTCTGCTCGCGTAGGTAGCGCCCAGCCCCCATCAGGGTGCCTGTCGTGCCGAGACCGGCGACGAAGTGCGTGATGGTCGGCAGGTCCGTCAAGATTTCCGGCCCGGTCCCTCGGTAGTGGGCATCGACGTTCGCCTGGTTTCCGTACTGGTACAGCATCACCCAGTCGGGATTCTCGGCCGCTAGCTGTTTGGCCACCCGGACTGCCTCGTTCGACCCCCCGGCGGCCGGTGAGTAGCGCACCTCGGCCCCCCACATGCGCAGTAGCTGGGCGCGTTCGGCCGACGTGTTCTCGGGCATCACACAAATCAGTCGGTAGCCCTTCAGCCGCGCCGCCATCGCCAGCGAGATGCCGGTGTTGCCTGAGGTCGGCTCGAGGATCGTGCAGCCTGGGGTCAACGTCCCGTCAGCCTCAGCTGCCTCAACCATCGCCAGGGCGGGACGGTCCTTCACCGACCCGGTGGGGTTGCGGTCCTCCAACTTGGCCCACAACCGGACCTCCGGGGACGGCGACAACCGAGGCAGCCCCACGAGTGGGGTGTTCCCGACCGAGTCGAGGAGCGATGAGTAACGGGCCATCAGCTGCCGGCGAGACAGTCAGCGCGCCCCGCCGGCGACCGCCGGCAGGATGGTGACTGCGTCTCCGTCGGACACCTCAGTGTCCAGACCCGCGAGGAACCGGACGTCTTCGTCGTTGAGGTACACGTTCACGAACCGGCGGAGCCCCGCATCGTCGACCAGCCGCTCAGCGATGCCCGGGTGGCTGGCCTCCAGGTCGTCGATGACCGCCTTCAGAGTGTTGCCGGACGCCTCGACCGCCTTGGCGCCGCCGGTGTACGTGCGCAGGATCGTCGGGATACTGACCTCGACGGTCACGGTGTTCTCCTTATGGGGCTGGTGCTCAGGCTGGTCAGTCGTGCAACGTCGGGACGATGCTCACTTCTTCCTCGGAAACCACACCGTCCACGATGCGAAACGAGCGGATCTCCTCGGCTGCAGGCTCTCTGGTCGACACCAAAAGGTAGTGGGCGGCGGGCTCGGACGCGTAACTGATGTCGGTTCTCGACGGGTACGCCTCCGTGGCGGTGTGCGAGTGGTAGACCACGACGGGCTCTTCGCCGCGCGCGTCCATCTCGCGGTACAGCCGCAACAGGTCCATTGAGTCGAACTCGTAGAACGTGGGCGAGCGAGCTGCGTTAGCCATCGGGATGAACCGCTGCGGCCGGTCCTGGCCCGCCGGCCCTGCGATGACCCCGCACGCCTCGTCCGGGTGGTCGGCGCGGGCGTGCGCCACCATGGCGTCCACGAGCTCTTGGCTGATCTCAAGCACGGGAACAGGCTAGGGGGCCGAGTGGGGATCGACCCGCCCACCCCACTCACCTGCCAGCACATCGACCAGCTCACCCTGCAGGAAGGTGAAGAGCTGGTAGGAGCGGTACGCCTGAAGGTCGTCGTCGGAATCGGGCATGCCCTCGTCAGTCACACCCAGCCGGCTGCCGAGCATCAGCCGAAGATCGTTGAGCGCCCCCAGCAGCGACCTGGCGCCCACGGCGTCAACCACCGTCGGCCCGAGGGCCGCGGCTCGAAGCGCATCGGCATCGGCATGCTTGCGGGCGAGCAGAGTCGTCTGGGTGAAGCGGCGGAACTCCGCGGCCGCCTCGGGGTCGTCGACCACGCCGTCCGGTAGCAGCCGGGCTCGGATCGGGTCGGAGGGCAGCTCAGGGGCGTCCTCGATCGCAGCGGCCAGAGCATCGAGCGGGTCGTCGGGCACCTCCGGCAGCGGCCCGAGAACCTCGAGCAGATCGTCGAGATAGACACCGATCACCCAGCGCCAGTGCCCCAGGTCGACGCGGACGCCATCGCCTTCCGGCATGAACTCAGGCATCATCGGTCCTGCTGCATGGTGGCCCAGAGCCCGTATCCGTGCATGGCCGCCACGTCGCGCTCCATCTCCTCGCGGGACCCGTTCGACACCGCCGAGCGCCCTTCTTCGTGCACCTGCAGCATCAGCTCCTCTGCCTTGGCCCGGTCGTAGCCGAAGTACTCCTGGAAGACGAACGCTACGTACGTCATGAGGTTGACCGGGTCGTTCCACACCACAGTGACCCAGGGCACGTCGGGAACCGTGAGCGTCTCGGCCTCGGGACGTTCGAGCTCGGTGGGGGCAATGGACACGGCTCCCATGGTGCCATTGCCGGGTGACACCATGGGGGGACGCAACCAGGAGGCGACATGCAGATACCCGCCCGAACGCCAGGGCTGCCCGAGCCCCCCCTGCTCGCGCGGATCCGGCAAGCGGTCATCGGAGACGACACCGTCATGCCGGGCCCCTACGGCTCCCGGCGCGTCACCTATGCCGACTACACGGCCAGCGGCCGCGCACTCGGCTTCATCGAAGACTTCCTCCGGCACCAGGTCCTCCCCAGGTATGCGAACACCCACACCGAGTCGAGCGGCACCGGCCGACAGACCACACAGCTGCGTGAGGATGCGCGACACATCGTGAAAGCTGCCATCAGCGGCGACGACGACACCTGCGTCATCTTCTGCGGGGCCGGAGCCACCGGTGCCGTTGACCGACTGATCGCAGTTCTTGGCCTCCGCCTGCCGTCAGCTCTGGAGGACGCCTACGCCCTCGATGCCCACATCCCTGATGCCGAACGCCCGGTCGTCTTCACCGGACCCTTCGAGCACCACTCCAACGAGCTGCCTTGGCGTGAGTCGATCGCCGATGTCGTGCGCATCCCGGAGGACGCCGACGGCCACATCGACCAGCAGGCGCTCGCCGAACAATTGGCGCGCTACCAGCACCGTCCCCTGCTGATTGGCGCCTTCTCCGCCGCCAGCAATGTCACCGGCATCGTCAGCGACACCTACGGGGTCTCCACGCTGCTCCACCAGCACGGGGCACTCGCAGTGTGGGACTTCGCCGCGGCCGGCCCCTACGTCGACATCGACATGACGGCTCCCCCGGGCCAAGACCCATTGTCATACAAGGACGCGATCGTGTTGTCGCCGCACAAGTTTGTCGGCGGCCCCGGAACGCCGGGCATCCTCGCGGTTCGTCGCCAGCTCCTGCATAACCGAGTGCCTGCGGTCGTGGGTGGCGGGACCGTCGCCTACGTGAACCCCGAGGAGCACGTCTACCTCTCAGACCCGGTTCATCGCGAGGAGGCGGGCACGCCTGCAATCGTCGAGTCGATCCGGGCTGGCCTGGTCTTCCAGCTCAAGGAGGCCGTCGGGGTCGACACCATCCGCGCCCACGAGGCCGACTACGTACGACGTGCCATAGCCGCCTGGTCCGAGGTGCCCGAGATCGACGTACTGGGAAACCTCGACGCCGAACGGCTGTCGATTCTCTCGTTCGTCGTCCGTCGGCCGGGTGGACGCTACCTGCACCACAACGCGGTAGTTGCACTCCTCAACGACCTCTTCGGCATCCAGGCGCGGGGCGGCTGCTCCTGCGCCGGCCCCTACGGCCATCGCCTGCTGGGCATCGATGTCGAACGATCACACGAGTACGAGCGTGCGATTACCGCCGGATGTGAGGGGATCAAGCCGGGTTGGGTTCGAGTCAACTTCAACTACTTCGTCGATGAGGAAGTCTTCCAGTACGTGGTGCGGGCCATCGCCTTCGTTGCCCGACACGGACACCTGTTCCTCCGCGACTACTCGTTCGACCCCGACAGCGGCCTGTGGCGTCATCGTGCCGAACCCGACGAGACTCCGTTGCGGCTGGTCGACCTCACGTACGACGCCGACGGACTTCTGACCCAGCCTGAGGCACCCCGGACCGCCGACGTCTCGGCACTGCATACCTACCTCGCCGAAGCCGAACGGCTACTCGCCGGTCACTCAGACGAACCGCCGGAGGACAGCGCCAAGGTCACCGAAGACTTCGATGCCCTGCGGTGGTTCGAGCTTCCCACCAGCTGTCTGACGCCGGTGGCGCACTAGCTCTTCGCGAGGGTCCTGCCGTAGTCGGTCAGGCTCGGCCAGGTGCCGGCGCCTTCGTTGCCCAGAGCCCAGATCGCAATGCCGCGTAGCGCATGGCGATCGACCAGAGGGGCCTTCGCCCGTAGCGATCGGGCGTCGTCGAACCACACCACCCGTTTGGCCCGGCAGGTCAGACCTCCGGACGAGTAGGTCTTGACGTAGGTGAAGCGCTGGCTCGACGCCTTCTCACGCCAGTGCGGCGTCTTGCCGATGGACCGGGCGAAGGCGTTCATCTGCCTGGTCGTACGTGACTTCGTGGCGCGGGCCGACGACGGGCACGTTCCCGAAACGGTCTTGACGAACCAGTCACGACCATAGGCGGGCATCCCCAACGAGACCTTGCGCGGAGCGATCGCTTGGGCGGCGTAGGAGGCGACATCGTTGACCCACCACTTGGGTGCGATCGGACCCGGCGATCCCCCACTCCAGTGGAAGTCGTACGTCATGATCCGCACGCGGTCGGCCTGACGACCCAAGGGTGCGTAGTCGAACACCCGCCAGTTGGGGTCGGACGCCCCCGTGCGTGCGGCAACGGTCACCGATGTGACGGCACCCATGCGGTTGAGTCGGTCGTCGAGGTCACGGATCAAGGCCGGGTAGAAACGGCGCACCGTCGCGCGGGCTGACGACGACCCGAAGTTGATCGACTCGTAGTCGAGGTCGAGCCCGTCAAGGTTGAAGCGGTCGACCAGCCTCGCCAACGCTCGGGCGTGCGCCCCGCGACGCTGCTTGTTGCGGATGATCCAGGCGAACTGGTCGGCTGTGAGATCGGTTGCGACGGTCGGGATGATCGCGACACCGGCTGCCCGCAGCTTGTGGCGCATCTGACGCCACTCCCCGGCGTCCGCCTTGAGCGCGATACCCGTCGTGGAGTTCGCATCGAACACAAAGGGTGAGGCGTCCTGGAAGACACTGGTGTTGTCGACGACGGACGCCGTAGCGGCCTTCGTGCTCCAGTACGGCAACCAGCCGGTCACGTACTTCTTCGGCTGCGTCTGCCCCGCCGACCTCGCGGGCTGCCCGAGCGCGACGACGGCAGTCAGCGCGACGGAGCACGTGAGCACGAGGACGAGGACGGACAGCATCGATCGTCGCAACCGTAGAGGGTGCACCGTGGGTCAGCTCGCCTTCACTGCGTGAGCGGGGGTTTGTGACGTCGACCAGTCCCAGTCGGCCGGAAGACGCATGCGCCATTCGAAGGTCCGCGTGGCGATGGCATCGAAACGCGCTCGGCCACGGATGTTCGTGCTGACGTGCCCGACCGTCTTCCACGTCTTGCCCGGCACCCGGCGTTGCACCGCTACCGACCGTGCCGCCACGGGAAGACCTGAGACAGAGAAGCGTCCGACAACCGCATACGAATCGCCAGTGGCTGCGGATCGAGGAGCCGACAGTGCGCTACGTGCCGGGCTCGGCGTGAGGCTTTCGGCTACCTTCCTGGCGCGCGTCCACAGACTCAGATCCTCTGGGCCGAGGGTCCAGACGGCAATGCCCTGGACGTCGAGCCGTTGGGCCAGTTCAAGGCGCGCCTGCGCCGAACGTCCCTCACCGAACCAGACCCGGCGCAGCATGACGCACGTCTTTCCGCCACCGGAGTAGGTGCGTTCGTAGTCGAAGTGGGCCTCTTGATAGACCGTGCTCCACTGTCGCGTGGCACCCCAGGTACCGATCAGGTTGAGAGCTTCCTGGCTGGTCGGCGACGCGACACTGGTGGCTCCCTGACCGCTCGGGCAGCTTCCTGACACCTTCTGGATCGGCCAGTTCCTGCCGTACGCGGGGACACCGATCGAGAGCGGCACCTTGCGGAACTCGGTTGCCGCGTACTTGGTCACCTCTCGCACCCAGTCGATGGGGCCAATCGGGCCCGGCGTGGAGCTGGCGGTGCTGTAGTCATAGGTCATGATCCGGGCGCGGTCGACCGAACGTCCGATCGCGTCGTAGTCGAAGACCGCCCAGTTCGCATCGGTGGCCGAGCGCCGGGCGGGGACAGCGACCGACAGAATCGCTCCACGCGCATGCAGCCGATCGCGCAGCTTGGCGAGAAACACAGGGAACGCACGTCGAACCGCTGACTTGTCTGCGGCCGAGCCGCCGAAGTTCATCGCCTCGAAGTCGATGTCGGCGCCGTCGGCCCCGGTGCGCGCCACCGTGTCGACGATGTGGCCGATCAGCGTCCCTCGCCGGGCGCGGTCGGTCAGCAGTCGCGCCATCGCTGTGGCGTCAAAACCCTGGTCCGTGATCGAGGGGATCGCCGCAACACCCGCGGCATGCAGCTGGTCGATCCCATTGACCAACATGCTCTCCGGATGGGGGTTGTCCACCTGAGCCTGGACGACCGACTTCGGCGTGGCTCGGTACCAGAAAGGTGAGACCTCGGCCACCAGGTCGGAGTTGTCGACCACCTGGCCCACCCCTGCGTCAAACTTCCACCACGGGATCCAGCCCGTGACGACCCGCCGCTCACTGAGGGGCGAAAGGTCGGACGTGGTTGTGGGACTAACCCCTGCGTCTGCTGGGCGCGGCTGAGCCAGCGCCAAAGAGACGACCGCAACCGCAGACGCCAGCACGACCGCCACGACGGCGGCCATCGATCCTGATCGGCGCATGCTGGTGATCTCCCCCCGTGGCGAAGTCCCGACTCTACCCCGCACCCGGTGCTACCCAGGTCGAGGCGTAGTCGGGGTCTTCACTCTCGAAGGCCGCCGGCCCCAGGTCGAGCGGGGCGAAGGTGTCGATCATGACGGCCGTCTCGTCGGTTCTCTCAACGCCCAGACTTGCCTCGACCGCCCCGGGTTGCGGCCCGTGCGTGTGGCCACTCGGGTGCAGGGTGAGTGATCCGTGCCCGATCCCTGATCCTCGTCGACTGGTGAACTCGCCCCCGACATAGAAGAGCACCTCGTCCGAATCCACGTTGGCGTGGTTGTAGGGGGTGGGGATCGCATCCGGGTGGTAGTCGAGTTTTCGGGGCACGAATGAGCACACGACGAAGTTCGGTCCGGCAAAGGTCTGGTGCACTGTCGGCGGTTGGTGGACTCGCCCGGTGATCGGCTCGAAGTCAGAGATGTTGAGTGCGTACGGGTAGAGCGCGCCGTCCCAACCGACCACGTCGAACGGATGGTGCGCATAGACGAACTTCGACATGCCGCTGCGGGTGCGGACCAGCACCTCGACGTCTTCCCCCTGCATCAGGAGTGGCGCTTGCGGCAGCCGCAGATCGCGCTCACAGAACGGCGCATGCTCTAGAAACTGCCCCCGTTTCGACAGATACCGTGCCGGCGCGCCGATGTGCCCCCGCGCCTCGGCAACCAGCAACCGCACCGCTTCCCCGTCATCGGGGACGACCCGGTACGTGGTCGCCGTAGGGACCACTACGTAGTCACCGGTGTGGACTGCGAGGGCACCGAACACGGTTTCGACGACACCGGAACCCGCCTCGATGTAGAGCAGTTCGTCACCAATCCCGTTCCGATACAGAGGGGATGGCTCGCTCGCCAGGCAGTACGACAACCGCACGTCTGCGTTGCCGAACATCAGTCGGCGGCCGGTCACAGCATTGTCACTCGGGCCGACCGCGATCTTGTGCGACCGGACGTGGCGAGGAGTCAGCGGGTAGTTGGGCCGCAGCTGGCCGCTCACGTCGTCGACCGCCTCGATGGCTCGAACGGCGGTGGGTGGTCGCTCGTGATAAAGCAGCGCGGACTCGCTGGAGAAGCCCTCCTGCCCCATCAGCTCCTCGGAGTACAGGCCACCGTCCGGACGCCGAAACTGCGTGTGTCGCTTGCGGGGGATGTCACCCACCGCGCGGTAGTACGGCACACCTGCCTCCTCGGCTGACTCCCCTCTTGGGTCACCGTCGACCTTCCGCTACCGTCGCGAGGGTGTCAAGGATCAGCGGGCTCGGCCTGGCGCTCATCGACGACGCCGCGATGTTTCCTCCCGGAAACGTGCCGCTCGGCGAGGCCGTCGCCGCGTACTACGACAGACGCGACACCGAGGAGGCCACCGCGGTGGGACCCCTTCTCGTGCCTGCATCGGCAGTCGAAGACCTGCGCAGTCACGCCGACCCCAACCAGATGCTGGAAGTGGCCCTGATCGGCGACACAGGAATCGAGGGACTGGCTGCCGCGCGAGACGCCTTGCAGAACGACAGCTGGATCACTTTGCAGCAGGTCGAGCTGCGTGTCCCTCAGACGCAGTCCCCGGCTGACGCCGTTCGAGCGCTTCTGGATCAACTGAGCTTCACGGTGCCCGCCTACCTCGAGCTTCCGCTCGACGACGGGCTGGGCACGTCGCTGGCCGTCCTGGCCGAGGACGGCGCAGAGCGCGCCAAGTTCCGTACCGGACCCTTTGTCGTGCCGACCCCGGACGCACTCGGTGCCGGCATTCGGGCGGCCGTGGCGTCCGGCGTCCGCTTCAAGCTCACCGGCGGTCTGCACCATGCGTTTCCCACCCACGACGACGAGACGAACCAGCAGCACCACGGATTCCTCAACACGCTGGCTGCGACGTCTCTTGCGATCGCAGGTGCCGACGAGGCAGATGTGGCCGACACCCTACGAGACACCGCGCCCCCGTCCGTGCTGTCGGCACTTGCCACGTCCGACGCTGCCGATATCCGCCGCTTCTACTGTTCGTTCGGCTCGTGCAGCATCGACGACCCCTTCCGCGAGCTGGCGCGGCTCGAACTCGTGGACACCCCATGACGACGTCGTGGGTCATCGGGGCCGACACCTCTGACTACTCGTCGTCGGTGTTGCCCTACGGCGTCGCCCTGGTCGGCCCGTCTGCAGAGCCACACGTGGTCACGCGGATCGGCGACTCCATGCTCGACCTCCACACGCTGACGGAGAGCGGACCGGTCGGGTCCGACTTCACAGATGTGCTCGCGGCCGGTTCGCTCAACGCGCTGCTGGCTTCCGGCCGACCGACCTGGACCAGACTTCGCGCAGCGTTGACCAGCTGGGTGACCGACCCAGCACACCGCCCCCAGGTGGAAGAGCACCTGAGCCCAGTGGCCGGCGCCACCTTGACGCTCCCCTTCGAGGTAGCCGACTACGTCGACTTCTACTCCTCGGAGCAGCACGCCAAGAACGTCGGTCAGATCTTCCGGCCCGATTCACCGAGCCTTCCCGACAACTGGAAGCACCTGCCCATCGGGTACCACGGCCGGTCAGGAACAGTCGTGGCCAGCGGCACCCCAATCGTCCGTCCGACCGGCCAGCGCAAGCCCCGCAACGCCACTGAGCCCACGTTCGGGCCCTCACAGCGGCTCGATATCGAGGCAGAGGTCGGCTTTGTCGTCGGCACACCCAGCCAGCTCGGCACCCAGGTGCCAGCCGGTGCGCTGACCGATCATGTGTTCGGCACCGTCCTGGTCAACGACTGGTCCGCTCGCGACCTCCAGGCCTGGGAGTACGTCCCGCTGGGACCGTTCCTCGGTAAGTCGTTCGCGACGTCGATCGCGGCATGGGTGATTCCTTTGGACGCCCTGACCGAGGCCCGCCGCCCTCTCCCCGTCCAGGACCCAGCAGTGTTCGACTATCTCCGTGACGACGATCCCTGGTGTCTCGACCTCCGCCTCTCAGTCGATCTCAACGGCACGGTGGTCAGCGAACCGCCGTTCGCCACGCAGTACTGGTCACCGGGGCAGCAGCTGGCTCACCTCACCGTCAACGGGGCATCGCTGCGTACCGGCGACCTCTTCGCGTCCGGGACTGTCACAGGACCGCAGCGGCACCAGCGCGGGTCGTTCCTCGAGCTGAGCTGGGGTGGCCGCGAGCCGTTCACCCTCGACGACGGCAGCCAGCGCACGTTCCTCGAGGACGGCGACACCGTGACGATCAGCGGCTGGGCGCCCGGCCCAGCAGGACGCCGGATCGGCCTGGGCGCCGTCACCGGCACGGTCGTCGGCGGCCCCTAGCGTGGATCGGCTGGTTTCACTCCGTCGACGATCCACCTGGTGAAGAACGCGTCGAGCGACTTCCCCGAGATGCGCTCGGTCAGGTGAATGAACCTTTTGGTTGTGGCGTTCCCGTTGGCATGGCGTCGTGCCCACACCCGCAACGTTCTGGCGAAGTCATGGTTGCCGATCTTGAGGCGCAGGGCATAAAGAGTCATCGCCCCGCGCGAGTAGATGGGGGCGTTGAACAGGTTCGCGTACCCCGGGTCACTGACCGTCAGCGTCCAGAACGCACTGTTCGCTGGACGGGAGTAGGCGGAGTCAAAGTGCGCGTCGACCGAAGGGCCACCCTGGTGTTCACCCCACATCCACTCGGCATACGTCGCGAAACCCTCGTTGAGCCAGATGTCGCGCCAACGCCTCAGGGCGACGCTGTCACCGAACCACTGGTGCGCAAGCTCGTGGGCGACGGTCGCCGTGAGCCCGCCAAACGCGACTGTCTTGCGGTCGTACGTTGGCCGCGTCTGGTTCTCGAGGGCGTACCAACTCGCATGGTCGTCAGCAATTCCCCCAGCAGACTCGAAGGGGTACTGCCCGAACTTTCGCTCGAAGAAGTCGACGATCTCTGCGGTCCGACCCAGCGCCCGATCGGCCGTCTTCGACAAGCCCCGATCGACGTAGTTCAGCACCGGGATGCCTGACGTCGTTCGGCTGCGGTCGAAGCGCCACGTGCCGATTGCGACGGTGGCGAGGTAGGACGCCATCGGGTCTCGGGTGCACCACGAGTAGGTCGTCCAGCCGTACTTGGTGTGCGGCTTGGCTGCTGGTAGCCCAGTTGAGACCGCTCGCACACCCCGGGGGACAGTGATCCGGCTGCACAGGTGCGCCTTGTCACTGGGGTGCTCGTTGACCGGGAACCAGAACATGCCCGCCTCGGGCTCACCCACCACGATGGCGCCATCAGAGGTGTTGAACCACCCCGACTGGCCCAGATCGGGGTCGTTCAGCAGCTGGGGCTTGCCCGCATACTCCACGACCACCTGGAAGCGACTGCCCGATGGGAGACCGACGGCCGGAACGACCGTCAGCTCGCGGGGCGCCCTACTGAACGTGGCATGCACTCCGTCAACCAGGACCGCCTTGACGTTCAGCCCGTAGAGGTCGAAGTTGAAGGCTGAGAGTGCCTGTGTCGACGTGGCCTCGATCGTGGCAACGCCAACCAGACGATCGGTAGCGGGGTCGAAACGAAGATCCAGGTCGTACGAACGAACCTGGTAACCCCCGTTGCCTTCTTCAGGGACGTACGGGTCACCGATTCCGACAGCACCCGGGGTGAAGGGGTCTCCCGCCATCGCGGCGGTGCCGAGCCCGACGGTACCTCCGGCCAACGACAGTGCGAGACAGAGACTGACGGCGGCAGGGCGCAGTTTCACAGGACCTCCAGGGTGGTGGGCACACCCTAGTGCCCGCCCTAGAGATTTCCGCGGATGTCCTGCTCACGTTCGATCGCCTCGAAGAGCGCCTTGAAGTTGCCCTTGCCGAAGCCGAGCGAGCCGTGCCGCTCGATCAGCTCGAAGAAGACGGTCGGCCGGTCCTGCACGGGCTTGGTGAAGATCTGCAGCAGATAGCCGTCTTCGTCGCGGTCGACGAGGATGCCCCGCTCCTTCAGCTGCTCAATCGGCACCCGCACCGAGCCGATCCGTTCGCGAAGCTCGGGGTCGTCGTAGTACGAATCGGGAGTTCGCAGGAAATCCACACCCATCGCTTTCATGTGGTCGACGCTGGTCACGATGTCAGAGGTGTTCAGTGCGAGATGTTGAACACCAGGGCCGCCATAGAACTCCAGGTACTCGTCGATCTGGCTGCGCTTCTTGCCGGCAGCCGGCTCGTTGATGGGAAACTTCACCTTGCGGCGACCGTCGGCCACCACTTTGCTCATCAGGGCCGAGTACTCGGTGGCGATGTCATCGCCCACGAACTCCTTCATGTTCGTGAAGCCCATGACCCGGTGGTAGAAGTCGACCCAGGCGTCCATCTGCCCGAGCTCGACATTGCCCACGCAGTGATCGATCGCCGTGAAGACCCGCCGCTCGGGCGGGCTGACGATCGGCTCGGCCGACACGAACCCAGGCAGGAACGGCCCGGAGTACCGAGACCGGTCCACCAACGTGTGACGGGTGTCGCCGTAGGTGGCGATGACCGCAACGACGACCTCGCCGTGCTCGTCGGTGAGGTGCTCTGGCGGGCTGACTCCGGTGGCACCGTGGTCGAGCGCGTGTTGATAGGCGTACTCGACATCGGGAACCTCCAGGGCGAGGTCGACAACACCGTCGCCATGGCGCGCCACCCGGTCACCCACCCACGTACCGGAGTGCACCTCGGCAGTGAGCAGGAACCTCGCGGAGCCCGATGCCATCAAGTACTCAGCGTGGTCGCGGTGTCCGGTCTCGGGTCCGCGGTACGCCACACGCTGCATCCCGAACGCCGTTGAGTAGTAGTGCGCAGCCTGGCGGGCGTTGCCGACGGCGAACTGCACGTAGGCCATGCCCTGGATCGGAAAGGCGTCGGAGGTCTGCTGGCCTCGCACGTCGGTCACCGTCATGAGGGCGTCTCACTCCATTCGATGGGCACCTCGCCGAGCGAGGGAGGTATTCGTCGGAGAATGGCTCGACTGATCACCCTGCGCAACCACTAGTCGGCATAGTGATCAATCTGTACAGTCAACGACCATGAAGCAGCCAATCGATGCCCTCGACGCCCGCATTCTGGCCCTCTTTCGCTCAGAGCCCCGGATCGGCGTCCTGGAGGCCTCACGCCGCCTAGGAGTGGCGCGTGGAACGGTCCAGGCCCGACTGGACCGGCTCGAGACGAACGGGGTCGTCACCGGGTGGGGGCCTGATGTCGACCCGCGTGCCCTGGGTTACGAGGTCATGGCGTTCGTGACGCTCGAGATCAGCCAGCGCGGGCACCGACGGATCGAGACCGCTCTCACCGCCCTGCCCGAGGTGCTCGAGGCGCACACCATCACCGGCGCAGGCGACATGCTGGTGCGGGTGGTGGCACGTACGAACGCCGACCTCCAGCGGGTCGTGGATGCCGTGCTGGGAATCGACGGCGTCGAGCGTTCCAACATGGTTATCGTGCTGGCCGACGGGGTGCCGTACCGCACCGAACCGCTCCTGCTAGGAGTGGCCGGCGATCCGACCGCCTAGACCGCTTTGGACAGCCCGCGAAGCTGGAAGGACCCGATCACCTCGACGATGCCAAGGAAGAGCAACCAGAGCCCGGTGACCCAGACGAGGGCGCTCAAGGTGATGGCTGGCCAGGAGAGAACCACGATGCCCGCTACCAGGCTCATGGCACCGATGAAGATCACCCAGCCGCGCGCCGGCATTCCAGGGTTGGAGATGCCCTCGATCAGCTCTGCGATTCCCCGCACGACCCAGCCAACCCCGATCAGCAGCGCGAGGATGTACACGGCCTGGCTGATGCCACGGAATGCGACGATGCCCAAGAGCACCGAGAAAAGACCGGCGATTGCCGACATCACCCGCAGGCCCGCACCACCGGTATCGCTGGAGAAGCTGGCAATGATGAGGAAGACACCGCTCACCACGAGGTAGATACCTGCGATGACGGCGAAGAAGGCCACCGACTGCTCGGTGAAGACCATCAGGATGACGCCGAGCGCGATCGTGGCCAGGCCGAATGCCAGCACCACTCCGAAGGTGCGCCCCATCATCTTCTGAATTGGGTCAACCGATGCCGTACTCATAGCCGCCTGGCCTCCGTCACACGTCTCAGGAACTGCCGGGTGCGCTCCTGTTTCGGTTCGGAGAGTACCTGTTCGGGCGGTCCGAGCTCGGCAACCTCGCCGCCGTCCAGGAAGGCAACTCTGGTGGCCACTTCACGGGCGAACGCCATCTCATGGGTGGCCAGGACCATGGTCAACCCAGCCTGTTTGAGGTCTCGAATCACGTTCAGCACCTCTCCGACCAGTTCGGGATCAAGAGCGGAGGTGATCTCGTCGAAGAGCATGATCTTCGGCTGCATCGCCAACGCCCGCACGATCGCCACCCGCTGCTGCTGGCCCCCGGACAGCCGATCGGGGTACTCGGTCGCCTTGTCGGCCAATCCGAATCGAGTGAGCAGCTCGAGCGCCCGGGCCTCGGCCTCGTCGTTTCCCAGACCGAGCACCTTGCGCGGCGCCAGGGTGACGTTCCCGAGCACACTGCGGTGCGGAAAGAGGTTGAAGGACTGGAAGACGATGCCGATCTTCCGCCTCGCCGCGTTGACGTCGTATCCCGGCCACGAGATGTCATCTCCCTCGAACCAGATCGCACCGGAGTCGATCGGCTCGAGCAGGTCAAGACATCGAAGCAGCGTGGACTTGCCGCACCCCGATGACCCGATCAGGGCGACGACCTCGTGCTCGTCGATGTCGAGAGAGACGCCACGCAGCACCGGGTTGTCGCCGTACGCCTTGTGCACCTTCTCCAGTCGG